>NZ_JBSRVI010000074.1:0-13563 GCF_055134445.1 Arcticibacterium sp. | reverse complement strand
TTTTATCCAAACCCTGCCCGGAAAGCCAGAAAGCAGGGCCGTCGGAGTTAGAGAGTTTTTTTTCAAGAACCGTCACTTTACCTATTCCTATAGAAATCCTGACGGTCAAACTAGTTTTAAGCTTTAAGAAATATTTAATCCTTAAAGCTTCAGTAAGTCCACCTTCTTTTAATAAAATTTGAAAGGAGTCTCCTCGTATAAAAAAATCATATTGTCCCACAGAATTATCAGAAAGCTCCTGAAAGGCCGCAGTTAACTGATCTCTTTCAGAAGCTTTCAGTTTTGTTGAGTCTATGATATCGCCGGTTAGTACTTGCATTATTTTATTAATATGTACAAATATATACATATTTTTAATTTATGCATATTTAAGTGCATATTATTGGATTATGTGTTTATGGATGCATATTTTATAGCGGATCAGGTATCAACTGAGGTAAGTGGATTTCGGCCAACATACACCTGGCAGAGCCGCCGCCTAATGTTTCTATCAGGCCAAGTTCAGCGTCCATAATCTCAGTTTTTGACCTTAAAAAGTCAAGCTGTATTCGATTCAAACTTCTAAGTGCTTTAGATGACATAACCAATATGCTATTTCCATGAGAATTTTCTACTTGAAGCATATTTCCAGCAAAGTTTTCCATTTGATCCATAGAAATGAGCACAGGTTCTTTGCCATTATCTTTTAAAGATTTTAAAACCAATTCCCGCTGATTTACATCCTTAATAGTATCTGCACAAATCACAGAAAAGTCTTCACCAATAGCCATGAGTACATTCGTATGATAAATGGAAATATTATCATTATCAGAGGCATCAAAAGTGATGATTTTATAATCTGGAAAGAGTTTTTGCCAGATATCTAGAACCTCTTTATGGGTTCTACTAGACAAGCAAGCGTAAGCTATTTTGTTAGTTCTGTCCAAGACTAAACTTCCCGTGCCTTCTAGATATAATCCGTCTTCTTCACTTTTGCTAATGTCAATAATCTCTTCGGTATTAAACGCATTCTTTATTATTTCAAGAATGTCTTGTCGCCTTTCTAGTCTTCTGTTCTTTGCTTCCATCGGGTACAAAACTATTCTCCCGTCTGCATGAAAAGACACCCAATTGTTCGGGAAAATGCTATCTGGGCTTCTCGGTTCTACAGTGTCGTCAACCGTCAATACGTTTACACCGGATGCCCTAAGCTTAGATACAAAAGCATCAAAGTGTTTCAGAGCGTTTTCTTGAGGTTTTTCGCCTGCGACAAGGTCTTGCATAAAAGCATTACTTTCGGCTGTTTGCTCATTAAATCCAAAGCAAACAGGGCGAATCATTAGTATGTTGGAGGTACATTGTTTTTCCATTATATAGATGTTCTCAATAATGGTAAACTCATGCAATGAGAGCCTCCTCTGGCCCTTGAGAGTTCTGCCGAAGGCAACAGAATAATTGTATTTTTCAAAGTTTCTGGAGACTTTAGCCCTGCTTCGAAATCATCTAATAAATCTTTAGCAGATATGATGTCAAAACCCGCATTTATAAAAGCTTCTGAAGTCTTATTGTTTCTATCATAGCCTATGGCCACACCTTCTTTTAAGACCAAAAGGTTGCAGGAGTCTGTCCATTGCTCTCTGGCACCATAAGGAAATTCGTTATTTCCAGAATAAACAAAAACAACTTCTTTATCGGTTTTCAAGTCGGTTTTAGATATGTCTATCAATAAATCCTCAAGGTTTTCAAATGTCTTAGAAAATTCTTCCCCATTCTCTACATAAAACTGTTTGATAATTAACTCCTCTGCCTTGTTTCTTTGTCCCAAGTCTTCCCATAAAGAATCCTTTTTGTGCTTTTCTGCTGCACGACCTATGGATGCCAAAAGCACCCAAACATTTTTCTTTATTTGCGTAAAAATGGTGTCTATGTGCATATAATCTCTCTTAGCAGGAATTTTAATCAAGGTCACCTTAGTTAAGATTTTCATATCAAAAAGTTTACGCATAACCTGCCTACCAGCTTCTACACTGGTTCTTTCGCTTATACCTATTAAAAGATGGTTTGGAGCCACCATCATAACATCACCACCTTCCAAAGTCTCGTCTTTTTTGCCCATTTCATTTTCTGGCATTAAAAACTGCTCTTCATTTTCTTCTATTTCTATCAAGTTTTCTCTGAGGCTTTTGAATACAGGGTGATTGAAAAAAATGTATTTAGCCAATAAAGATTCTCTTCTTCTAGCCAGTTTCGCAGGTTTGTTAAGCAGAAAGTGACCATTTATCATGATGCCAATATCCCTGGTGAAAATAAGATTAGGGATAGGGGAGAAGTACATTTCTCCAGATTTGGTCATGCCCGTAATAAGTAATCTAGTGAGCTCTAGGTCTGGCAGGGCCAAGAAACCTTCCATCTCTTTATAGGAACACTCTTCTATAGCACTTACGGCCGCCACCAACCTACTTTTAATGCCATTATCTGCTAAGACTTCCTTTAATAAAACTTCAAATTCTAAGACTTTTTCAGATGAGAAATATGCTTTACTATCCGGAATGTAGAAGTTCCTGTTTGCTGCATTATCAATTTCCGCTAGTTTCCCTTTCACTTTTTCAGGGTCTAAGAAATAGAGTAGGAGCTTTACGTAATAATCGTATTCATGCTTTCGCATGGTTTCTAAATGCACTATGTCCTCAAAAAGCCAATCCTGTGCTTTAGAAGGCACTACTTTGCCAAGCCCGCTATCTGGACTGTGAATTACTAATTTCTTTAGCGTTGATATCTCACTATTTACATGAAAATCCATGATTATTCGGTTTATATTATAATTATTTATTCCCCATTTTAGACTAGAAATTAAGATCACATAAAACCAAAAAGAGCCATATAATATAATATTAAACCCTTGAAATGAGACAAGTAAGAAGCCATCTTGATTAAGTTTGGATATCGTTAGATTTCAAATAAACAAAAGTAATAAGAAGTTTCTACTCAATAATCACATTTAATCGAACGGATTACTTTCAATATAGGTTTATATATTGAAATATGATTTTGCAAAGAAAAATGGTATCTTTGCAGCCCAATTAAAGACAAAAAAATTGTTCAGCATGCTGAAAGTCAGTAACTTACACGCAAGAGTAGAGGATAAGGAGATATTAAGAGGTATCAATCTCGAGGTTAAACCAGGCGAAGTACACGCTATCATGGGTCCTAATGGATCTGGTAAAAGTACATTAGCTTCTGTTTTAGCTGGAAGGGAAGATTATGAAGTAACCGAAGGTTCTGTGGAATTTTTAGGTAAAGATTTGCTAGATATGGCTCCTGAAGAAAGAGCTGCAGAAGGCGTATTTTTAGCTTTCCAATATCCTGTAGAAATATCTGGTGTTACGACCATTAATTTCTTAAAAACGGCCATCAATCAAATAAGAAAATATAAAGGTGAGGGTCCTTTGGGTGCCGCTAGTTTTCTTAAACTAATGAAGGAAAAAGCTAAGTTGGTGAAGATTGATGATAAGCTTTTAAGAAGATCATTAAACGAAGGTTTCTCTGGTGGAGAGAAAAAGCGTAATGAAATTTTTCAAATGGCTATGCTTGAGCCTGTTTTAGGCATTTTAGACGAAACAGATTCAGGCTTGGATATTGATGCCCTTAGAATCGTGGCAGATGGTGTAAACCAATTGAAAAATGAAAATCGTTCATTTGTCGTTATTACCCACTACCAGAGACTTTTAGATTACATAGTCCCTGATTATGTACATGTACTTTATCAAGGAAGAATAGTTAAATCTGGTACAAAAGATTTAGCCTTAGAGCTAGAGGAGAAAGGGTATGACTGGATTATAAAGGAAGTAGCTGATGCCGACGGAGCAATAGCATAATAAATTAAGAATTTCAATGTCTGAGAATAGTTTGCAAAGCCAAATAAAAGAGGTATTTCAAAAGCAACAGGCCAATTTAAATGGTAGTGTTGGGGAAGCCTATAACCAAAGACGTGTAAAGGCAATAAATAGTTTTGAGCAATTAGGTTTTCCAACCACAAAACATGAGGAATGGAAATATTCTAATGTTAAAAATTTGGTAGGAGGAACATATAACCTTAATTCTGATAAATCTTTAAGCAAAGAAGAAATTGATTCTTTTGAGCTTCCAGACTTAAAAGGGATTATCATCTATTTTGTTAATGGGGTATATAGGGCAGAACTTTCTGATCTATCTCAAGCCGAAGGTAAAGTTAGCATTCAAACTTTGAGCGAGGCTCAAAAAGAAAATGCTTCTTTACTAAACGACCACTTTTCTAAATATTCTAATGATGATTTAGAAGCGTTTACAGCTATTAATACGGCTATAGCTAGCCAAGGTGTGGTTATTACTGTAAATGATAATGTTACACTAGAATTTCCAATCATTTTAAGAATGGTTTCGGATGTACGTAAAGAAAATATAGCATCCACACTTAGAAACTTGGTAGTAGTTGGAAAGAATGCTGAGGTTAAAATAGCAGAGTCTTTTAGAACGCTAGGAGAGTCTTCTGCTTATGTTAATACGGTTACAGAGATAGTGGTTTCTGAAGATGCTAGAGTAGATTATTATAAGGTTCAAGACGATAATAACGCATCTTATCATATAGGGACTACCAGTGTTTACCAGAAAGATAAAAGTTACTTTTATGCTGCTACCATTACAGTTAATGGTGGTTTTGTAAGAAATAACCTTCATCTAGAGATTGATGGAGAGTATGTTGAGAGTTTTATGTATGGTCTATATGTTCCTAACGAAAACCAGCATATTGATAATCATACGGTAGCTGACCACAAAAAGCCTAACTCTGTTTCTAACGAACTTTATAAGGGCGTTTTGATGGATAAGTCTACAGGGGTTTTTAATGGTAAAATATTTGTGAGACGAGAAGCACAAAAGACAAATGCATACCAAAACTGTAGAAACGTAGTAGTTTCTGATAGTGCCACCATGAACACTAAGCCGCAGCTAGAAATATGGGCAGATGATGTGAAATGTTCACATGGTGCTACCACGGGTATGCTAAATGATGAGGCCATTTTCTATATGCAATCAAGAGGTATTCCTAAAGAAGAGGCTATCAGAATGCAATTATTAGCTTTTGCTGATGATGTAGTTTCTCAAATTAAGATAGATTCTATTAGAGATTATTTAGCAGATTTAATACACGCAAAATTGGCTTAAAATTCGGATAGCATTAACTGTAGGAAAACACAGTCAAGCCATTTACCGTTTTTGAAACCTATTTCTTTAAAGGTTCCAATTTCCTTAAAACCAAATTTTAGATGAAAATCTATACTTGGTACATTGCTAGCATCAATACCGGCCGTCATACTATGATGGCCGTCTTTTTTTGCACGCTCTATTAATGCCAGCATCAGTGCTTTTCCGTAGCCTTTACCCTGTAAGTTAGGACGCAGGTAGACACCATGTTCTAGACTGTATCTATAGCCATTTCTTGCTCTAAATTGACCATAAGTGCCGTATCCTAGTATTTCATTATTAACATCTAAAACGAAAATAGGATAGCTGTGTTCCTCCTTCTCTTTAAAAAAACTTTCAAAGAAATGCATGTCCTTTGGTTCACTATCATAGTTATACGTTGTGTTTAGAATGTAATGATTCCAAATTTCTGAAATTGAATTAAGGTCTGAAAGTTGAGCTTCTCTGATGATCATTTTTTTAATAGAAGTTTAATACTGGCTAAATGGGAAAACAGTACCATAGGTACTATAAAAGAGGCTAACCAAACAAAAGGAAATTTAAGAATTCCCTTATTGGGCTGGTCAAATGCCATTTGTTGAAATGGCGACTCTACAGAAAGAATTGCCATAACTACAATATTTAAAAGAAGAAAAAGGGACAATAAATTCCATAAGATCATTCTGTTTTTATCTAGAATTGGCTTTCTTAAGCCGTAAAATATGATAAGGGGTGCAGTGATTCCAGCTATGATGTCATAATTCCGTCCTTCAAAAGTCATTATTTCTGGGATTTGGGACGAAATAAAAAGCAACCAAAGTACTATTTCTACAGGAATCCTTATGGTATGAATCCAATGAAGAGATTCTAGGTCAAGTCCATCTATAAAGGTTTTACCTTTTTTTGATACGAAAAGATAAGCAATGAAAATCAAAGCAGGAACTACGGCAAAGGCGAATTTAGGGGGTATACTGTCGGTATCCCGATAAAACCCAGT
Source organism: Arcticibacterium sp. (assembly GCF_055134445.1). Classification (NCBI taxonomy): domain Bacteria; kingdom Pseudomonadati; phylum Bacteroidota; class Cytophagia; order Cytophagales; family Leadbetterellaceae; genus Arcticibacterium; species Arcticibacterium sp. Next base: position 7,370 of record NZ_JBSRVI010000074.1, on the reverse strand, counting down.
ATAAGCTAAATATGCCTGAAGAGATAACCATACAAACAAAATACTTAAGATGTTTATAGATGGTTTAAATGCTTTTTTATAGAGCCAAACACCGTATAATGTAGTAAGGGTAAAGATTAAACTGACGTATTCTGGAATTTCTTTGTCCATCGTTTTTTTTCAAATATACGGCTCAATCGTTTTCATTCTTAATATTTAGATCCATGTCTTCGTAAAAACCTAACTGTTGGTCTTTTGATAATTTGGTATAAAAGGCAATTTGCCCCGTATGGTAGGAGAGGTGCTCTACAACATGAATTAAAATACCAATTCCGGAAAAAGTAAAACCCTGCACCTGTCTTTCTTTCAGCCATGCTTCTTCGGAAAGGTTCTCTACTATTTTTACGGCTTCTGTTATGGTGTTTTCAAATTTTAAATAGAGTTCACTTTTTGAATATCCTCCAATCGTCTCAAATTCTTCATCTCTATGTCTTTGGTCATTTCGATTTCCCAAAGATGATATGGCATACTGCCTAACATTCCCACACAGGTGAAGTATCAAATTTCCCATGCTGTTAGAGGCATAGCTTGGTTTCTTCCAAACCTCTGTTTCGCTTAGTAAATCGAGGCATTTCTTTATCCTTGGAGGGTTTTCTTCCATTCGGAAAATGCACTGTTCTACAAAAGCTTTTTTGAAATTTGACATGACTTAAATTTTGACACAAAATAAAGGAATTCCAAGAAATAAATTATTTAGAATTTTTCCAAACTTATTGAATCTTGGTGTTGTTGCTAGAGAGAACAAAGAAATACACGTTTTGACTAATCTGGATATAGATAAAATAAGAGCAGATTTTCCAATTTTAGACCAAGAGGTTAATGGGAAAAAGCTAGTTTATTTTGATAATGCGGCCACGACCCAAAAGCCAAATGTGGTTATAGATGCTTTAAGCGGATATTATAAAGGCTATAATGCTAATATACATAGAGGCATTCATCATCTTGCGGAGAAGGCAACCGCGGCTTTTGAATTGTCCAGAAAGACGATAAAAGAGTTTTTAAATGCTGAAAGTACGGACGAAATTATATTTACATACGGTACTACTGATGGTATTAACCTGATTTCTCAAACTTACGGACGCAAGTTTCTTAAGGAAGGCGATGAAATTATTATCAGTACTATGGAGCACCACTCTAATATAGTACCATGGCAAATGCTTTGTGAAGAAAATGGCTGTTTGCTAAAAGTGATTCCTATTAATGATGATGGAGATATAGATTTTGAAGCCTACCAGAGTCTCTTAAATGAAAAGACAAAGATAGTTTCTGTGGTTTATGCTTCTAATGCTTTAGGAACCATAAATCCCATCAAAGAAATTATAGAAGAAGCTCATAAAGTAGGGGCTGTAACTGTGGTGGACGCAGCTCAGGCGGTTTCACATATAGATATTGATGTGCAGGCTTTAGATGTAGATTTCTTATGTTTTTCTGCTCATAAATTGTACGGACCAACAGGAATGGGAGCACTTTATGGTAAAAGAGAGCTTTTAGATAAAATGCCACCTTGGCGTGGGGGTGGGGAGATGATTAAAGATGTTTCTTTTGAAAAAACCACTTATAATGAACTTCCGTATAAATTTGAAGCCGGAACGCCTAATATTGCTGATGTAATAGGCATTACTGCTGCCATAGACTATGTTAATGCCTTGGGTAAGAAAAATATTGCAGCTTACGAAAATCAGTTATTACAATACGCTACAGGTAAACTTGAAGCTATATCTGGTTTAAGAATAATTGGAAAGGCCAAGAAAAAAGTGAGTGTGCTTTCTTTTGTGATGGATGGCATTCATCCCCAAGACATTGGAGTATTGTTAGATCAGCAAGGCATAGCGATAAGAACGGGACATCACTGCACACAGCCTCTCATGCAGCGTTTTGGCTTGGTAGGAACTTCAAGAGCCTCTTTTGCGGTTTATAACACAGAGGAAGAGATAGATAGATTGGTCTCTGGAATTGAAAAAGCGAAACGTTTTTTATTGTAATTTTGTAAAGAGACGCTAAAAATAAGGATAGATAGAGGATGACGATAAAAGAAATACAAGAAGAAATAATTGAAGATTTTGAACTTTTTGACGACTGGGAAGGCAAATATGAGTATATCATAGACCTTGGTAAAACACTTCCTGTAATGCCAGATGAGCTTAAAACGGACGACAATATTATTAAGGGTTGTCAATCCTTGGTTTGGCTTCATGCTTATGCAGAAGGAGATAAAGTGTTTTTTCAGGCAGATAGTCAAGCCATAATAGTGAAAGGATTAGTGAGCATGTTATTAAAAGTTTTATCTGGACATAAGGCAGAAGAGATTTTAAATAGCGATTTATATTTTATTGAAAAAGTGGGATTAGCTGGTCATTTAGCTCAGACAAGGTCAAATGGACTTGCGTCAATGGTTAAACAAATGAAAATGTATGCTTTGGCATATACAAGCCAAGAATTAAAGTTATGACAGAAGTAGAAACAGATTTAAAAGAAAAGGTATTAGAGGCCATAAAAGAGGTTTATGACCCAGAGATACCTGTGGATGTGTTTGAACTGGGTTTAATATATGAAATCAAAATTTTCCCAGTAAATAATGTTTACATTCTAATGACTTTAACTTCACCTTCTTGCCCCTCTGCAGAAGCAATTCCAGCAGAAATTGAGCAAAAAGTGAGAGAAGTGGAAGGCGTAAGTGATGTAACTATAGAGCTTACTTTTGACCCGCCATATAGTCAAGACATGATGTCTGAAGTGGCGAAACTGGAGCTAGGCTTCATGTAAAGAATTTAGAATCAAATTTGAACAATTAAATTAAATAGATATGTATCCTCCTCATTTAGTAGCACCTATGAAAGCCCAGCTTACAGACGCTGGTTTTACAGAGCTTCTTACTGCTGCAGACGTAGATAATTTTATAGAAAATCAAAAAGGTACGGCATTGATCGTTATTAATTCGGTATGTGGATGTGCTGCTGGAACTTGTCGTCCAGGAGTATTAGCTTCTTTAGCTAATGCTGAGCATAAGCCAGACCAATTGGTAACTGTTTTTGCTGGTTTTGATACGGAAGCTACTCAGCGTATGCGTGATCACATTCCAATGCCTCCATCTTCTCCATCTATAGCCCTTTATAAGGATGGTGAGTTGGCTCATTTTGTAGAAAGACATCACATTGAAGGTCGTTCTGCTGAAATGATAGCACAGCACTTAGGAATGGTTTATGACGAAATCTGTGCTACCGAAGTATAATTAAAAAATCAATCATCCTGCCCTTTATTTAAGAGTAAGGAAATCTTTACAGCCTGTGAGCATTTGCTCTCAGGCTTTTTGTTTAAACGCCCCTAAAGAAATTACGTATTCGCCAAAACGTTATTTATGAAATTTTCTTTAAGGTTTTTGAAATATTTTCATAATTCATATAGTCAATGGTTCAGTTAAGATATATAATGCCAGCATAGTCTATGTTATTTATCTGAATGGCATAAAATTTGAGGTTTTCATCGTGTATAATACGGAAGAATTAAATTCAGAAGCTCTATTCTTCGTGGTCATTTTTTAATGATAGATAAATCCTAATATGTCTAAAAGAAAAGCAACGTTTGATAGTAACATGATTAAAATGATGGAAATAATCATGCAAAAAATATTGTGCGAGGGACTAATGGTGCGTTCAATCTTATCTAAAAAGAAACGATTTTATTCAAAAAACAAAAAATTGGATAGTGCTAAAATGGAGAATTTAGACTATTCCAGATTAACACCAGAACAAAAATCGCTCTCTAGACTAAATAGAAAAGACGCTGAGGACTTTTTCAAACAAATAGATTTGGTCAATCCGGATGTTTCAATTGAAAGTATAACAACCATACCTCTGAAAGATCCTCAAGGAAAAAACTTGGGTAACCTTTTAGTTTTCTTAAAAGCTGAGGATAAGGAGCCAGTCCCAAATTTGATACAAATCGAGCTGGATCTGCTTGGCAGTATTATAAATGAGTGTTATGAGTACTCTAACCTTTATTTTTACGAAAATGTGTTCCATATTTCTTCTGAAATGGTTTGTGTAGCTGGAATGGACGGTTTTTTTAAAAAAATAAACCCAGCTTTTAGAAGAACATTACGATGGTCTGAAGCAGATATCTTGAAAACCCAATGTATAGATTTTATACATCCTGACGATGTTAAGGAGGTAACCAGCATCATTAAAACCTTTAATAGGAGTACTAAAAGTGTTGATCTCAAGTTAAGATTGAAACAGAAATCAGGGGCTTATAGTAAAACGGAATGGGTAGTAAGTATAGATTTTTCAAATGGTTTACTCTATGGTATAGGAAGAGATATTACTAGGCTTGAAGAAACCAAAGTTGAACTCGTTCGAGCTAATAAAATGCTGGAAAAAACCAACAAGGTTGCCAAAATTGGAGGCTGGGAGTTTGATGCTTTAACCGAGGAATTATACTGGACCTCTATCACCGAAGAAATTCATGAAGTAGGAGCGAATTATAAGCCTAACTTAGCAGAAGGCCTTGGTTTCTATAAAGAAGGCGAGAGTTTGGATAAAATATCTGGAGCGTTCAAGAAAGCTTTAGTATTCGGCGAATCCTTTGACGTTGAGCTTGAGATAATCACATTTAAGGGTAATGAAAAATGGGTAAGAACGATAGGTAATCCAAATTTTGAAAATGGGCAATGCGTAAAAATTACAGGTACTTTCCAAGATATCACTAGAGATAAGAAGAACAGTTTGGCTTTAGAAGCCATTAATACCCGAATGGAGGCGGTTCTGAATGCCAGCACCGAAACTTCTATAATAGCTACAGACCTGAACGGGAGAATCACTCATTTTAATTCAGGATCGGAGATTTTACTAGGCTATACCGCTAAAGAATTGGTAGGTATTTATACGCCAATTATTTTTTATGATCAAAAAGAATTAGAACAACAAGCCAAAGAGAATTCCAAAGAATTTGGATTTAAAGTGAATCCCGGTATAGATAGCTTTAGGTTAAGATCAAAACTCGGTTTACCCGATAATGGCGAGTACTCTTATATAAGAAGAGATAATGAAAAAATTGATGTAAAGGTATCTGTAACACCTATTAAAGATAGTAAAGAGGAGATCGTGGGATACTTAAGTGTGGCCGTAGATATCACAGAAAAGAACTTATGGGAGAAAAAAATACTTGAAAACGAGAAGAGATATAGAATTTTCTTTGACAACTCCAACGTGGTGATGTATACCCATGACATGAACGGAAACTTTATGTCAATAAACACGATAGGAGCACAGCTAATTGGCTTTTCTAAGGCAGAAATACTGAAAAAAAACATTATTGATATAGTCCCTATAAAGTCCAAAGTAAGCTTCCCCTTTTATTTAAAAGAACTTGCCGAAAATGGCAAATCTAAAGGCCTTATGCAGGTGGTCAACTATAGTGGTAAGGAAATTACTTGGATGTATAATAATGTGGTGGTGGAGTCTGTAAAAGGAGATGAGTATGTGCTTGGAACTGTCATGGACATCACGGATAGGATAGAGCTTGAGCGAGACTTAAATGAATCAAAGAAACTCGCAGAATTCAATGCTAAAATGAAGGATCTTTTCTTGGCCAACATGAGCCATGAAATTAGGACTCCAATGAACGCCATTACGGGTTTTGGGACACTCCTAAATGATACCAGGCTAGATGAAGAACAGAAAGACTATTTAAAATCAATAAATACGGCATCTTCTAATTTGCTGAATATCATTAACGATATCTTAGATTTTTCCAAGATTGAATCTGGTCAAATAAGTATAGAAAGTGTAGAGTTTGATTTGTTGGAACAATTAGGCAATGTAGAGCGAGTACTTAAAAGAAATGCAGAAGAAAAAGGACTAAGTTTTAAAGTTGAATTGGATACGAAAACACCTAGATTTGTGCTTGGAGATCCAACAAGACTAAATCAAATTCTGACCAATTTAATCAGTAACGCTATTAAGTTTACGGAGTCTGGGTTTATTAAGATAGAAGTTTTTGTAACTAAAGTTGAAAATGACTTTCAAGAGATTCAATTTAATATTCTGGACTCTGGTATTGGGATTCCAGCGGATAAAATTGAGATAATTTTTGAAAGGTTCACCCAAGCAAACACCAATACGACAAGAAAATATGGAGGAACGGGCCTAGGTTTAAGTATTTCTAAATCCCTTGTAGAACTACAAAATGGAACATTTTTGGTCAAAAGTGAAGAGGGTGTTGGTTCATGCTTCGGGTTTAATATTCCGTTTAAAAATAGAAAACAAGAAGAAATTGTAAAACCAGACGTTAAGAAATCAATTTTACAACATTCGGGCTTGAAGATTCTTTTGGTGGAAGACAACATTTTGAATCAGAAACTGGCTATGAAAGTGCTGGAAAAGCAAGGTTTCAATGCTAAGATGGCTTGCAATGGTCGAAAAGCGGCAGACATACTCGAAAGCGAAACGTTTGATTTAATCCTGATGGATCTTCAAATGCCCGAAATGGATGGATATCAGACTACACAGCATATCAGAAATGTGCTAAGATTGGAAATTCCAATCATAGCCATGACCGCACATTCATTGGTGGGAGAAAAGGAGAAGTGCATTCGGGTAGGAATGAACGATTATCTTCCAAAACCTTTCAAGCAGGAAGAACTGTATGATAAAATTTTAGCACTTACAAAATATAGAGATATGAATTCAAAGACAAATACGGCTAAAGCTACCTATGATCTTAATTACCTAAGAACGATGGCAGAAGGAAATAAAGAATTTGAAAAGGAAATTATTAACACATCTTTGGTCCATATTCCAGAGAGTTTAAAAGAATTATTAAACGCCATAAGATTATTGGATTTGAAAGAAATTAGTGCTGTGGCTCATAGGCTAAAATCTTCTTTTTATGTGATGGGTATTGAAGACCAGTCACTTTTGAAACAATTCGAACTGAATGGAATAGATGATCTCACAACACTTGAAAATATGTATTTCAAACTGGAGGGTATTTATTTAGAAACAAAAGTGTGCTTGGAGAGTGAATTGGAACATTATTACGCCTAAAAGGCAAAAAATAAAGAAAATATGAAGATAATGTTGGTTGAAGACGACGCCCTACTTCTAAGAACATTAGAGTATAAATTGGAGAAAAGTGGTTTCGAGATTGATTCTTGTAAGAATGGATACGATGCCATAGAGTATTTAAAATCTAATGTACCAGACCTCATTGTGACGGATATAATGATGCCGTTTATTAATGGATTAGAAATAGTTAGTCATGTGAGGAATATCATGAATAATCAAAGCCTGCCTATTATTGTTTTGAGTTCGGCTGGATTAGAGAAAACGGTT
>NZ_JBSRVI010000073.1:0-14545 GCF_055134445.1 Arcticibacterium sp. | reverse complement strand
GTCCCTATCATGCAGCAGGCTGGAGAATTTACTCAAAAGCTAAGTACGCTAGAGTTGGAAAAAACCGTAGCAAACCTAAACACGGCTATTAGTGGTTTACAAGATATCTTGGCTAATGTAAACAACGGTCAAGGTACCTTAGGAAAACTTACTTCTGACGATTCCCTGTATCTTAACTTAGACAATACCGCAGCTTCATTAGACGCTCTTCTTTCTGATTTGAAAAACAATCCGAGACGATATGTACATTTTTCTCTTTTTGGAGGAAAAGACAAGAAGAAAGATAAGGTAGAATAATATATTAAACCAACTTTATCCCTTCTGGTTCAATAACAATAAGCTTTTGTTTATAAAGGCTACCGATAGCTCTTTTGAAGGATTTTTTACTCATTTCTAATAAAGATTGAATCTCCATAGAATCAGATTTATCTGAAAGTGGAAGGAATCCTTCATGGTCCTTTAAGGTTTCCAAAATCTTCTTAGCGTTAGGCTCATTGATGTTTTCAAAGCCTTGTTTTTGAAGGGTAATATCAATTTTTCCGTCTTCACGAACCACTTTTACAAACCCTTTGGTGGTATCTCCCCAAGCTACTCTTTGGAATATCTCATTTTCATAAATCAGTCCACGGTATTTATGATTTACGGCTACATTATAACCTAGGTCGGTTTTATCCAAAATAAGTAAGTCAACCTCCTCGCCCTCTTTCAGATCAATGTCTTCAAACTCAAAATGTCTATTTAGTCGACATGAACCTACTAACCTGTCCGTTTCGGTATCTAAATAAAGATAAACTACCGTATAGTCTCCTTCTTTTAGTTTTTGATTTTGCTCTCTAAAAGGAACAAAAAGGTCTTTTTCTAAACCCCAGTCTAGAAAAGCACCAATTTTGGTGGCGGCACTTACCTGTAAACAAGCGAACTGATTAAGCTTAATTAAGGGTTCTAGTGTAGTGGCAATAACCCTATCCTCCGAATCTCGATATAAAAAGACGTCTATATCGTCACCCACATTTAGATTCTCAGGGATATATTTATGAGGCAAAAGCACATCATTATTTTCGTCGTCACCTAGGTAAAAACCTACAGACGTTCCTCTTAAAACCTTTAATAAATTCTGTTGTCCCACTTTTAGCATGCTCAAAGCTAGGGAATGTTCATCGGACATTAATTAATATTTCATAATTTTGCGTTCTTTTTAAAGAAGAGAGCTTGAAATGACCTAATCATTTCATTATACAAAGATTAATACAGATGTTACTGAACGAGCAAGAAATCCTTAGAAGGCAAAAGAGAGAAGAATTAATGGGTATGGGTATCAATCCCTATCCACCAGAACTTTTTGAAATCAACGCAACTTCTGCCGAAATAAAGGCAGGCTTTGACGCAGAAAAAGGAAATTTCAATGAAATAAGCCTTGCAGGTAGATTGATGAGTGTACGTGGAAAAGGTAGTGCAGCTTTTGCCGAACTTCAAGATAGCTCTGGAAGAATCCAGGTCTATTTCAGAAGAGACGACATTTGCCCAGATGAAGACAAAACCATGTATAACATTGTCTTCAAAAAATTGCTTGACATTGGCGATATTCTTGGAATCACGGGATATGCTTTTATCACACAGGTAGGAGAAATTTCTATCCATGTAACATCTTTCAAAATACTTAACAAATCTCTCAAGCCTCTTCCAATAGTAAAGAGAGACAAAGACGGTCATGTTCATGACGGTTTCACAGACCCAGAACTAAGATTTCGTCAGCGTTATGTAGATCTTATCGTAAATCCTGAGGTTAAAGACACCTTTATTAAAAGAGCAAAGATTATCTCTACCATGAGAAACATTTTTGACGCCGAAGGCTGGCTAGAAGTAGAAACGCCAATCTTACAACCCATACATGGCGGTGCTGCCGCAAAACCATTCGGAACTCATCATAATACATTGGACATTCCTCTTTATATGAGAATTGCCAATGAGCTTTATTTGAAAAGGTTGATAGTTGGAGGATTTGACGGCGTATATGAGTTTGGTAAAATGTTCAGAAATGAAGGTATGGATCGTACCCATAACCCAGAATATACCGCTCTAGAATTCTACGTAGCTTATAAAGACTACGAATGGATGATGGACATGACCGAAACCATTCTTGAAAAAGTAGCCATAGCGGTGCATGGTAAAACAACTTTCCCTCTTGGTGAAAACGAAATCAACTTTGCAGGACCTTTTGAAAGATTAAGCATCCTAGGTTCTATTGAAAAGTATACAGGTGTGGACCTTACAGACCTTTCTGAAGAAGAAACACGTGATTATTGTAAGCAATGGGGTATAGAGATTGACGATTCTATGGGTAAGGCCAAATTGATTGACGAAATTTTCGGAGAAAAAGTAGAGGCCCATTTGATACAGCCGACATTCATTATTGACTATCCTGTAGAAATGTCTCCTTTAACTAAAAAACACAGGTCTAAAGAGGGCTTAGTAGAGCGTTTTGAGCTCTTTGTTAATGGTAAAGAGCTAGCCAATGCTTATACCGAGCTTAATGATCCTATTGACCAAAAAGAGCGTTTTGAGGACCAACTTAAACTAGCTGCCAGAGGAGATGAAGAGGCCATGGCCATGGATGACGACTTCCTAAGGTCACTAGAATATGGAATGCCACCTACATCTGGTATCGGGATAGGGATTGACAGACTCACGATGTTTTTGACGAACAATAGCAGTATTCAAGAAGTATTATTTTTCCCTCAGATGAGACCAGAGAAAAAATCACATGCTGCTACCACGGCAGAATACATAGCAGCAGGTGTATCAGAAGAATGGATTCCTGCTCTTCAAAAAATGGGAATATTGACTATTGAGGCTTTAAAAGAAGCCAATCCGAATAAAATATTTAATGACTTAGGCGGTATGCGTAAAAAACTAAAAATTGATACTAAACTACCTACTAAGGAAGATATTGAAAACTGGGTTTCCTGAAAAAGCACTAGTTTAAAGCATTTTAAGACTTATGACTTCTGCCCCCTTTGCTAATAGCAAAGGGGGCTTTTTTTGTTTCAAAGTACTAATAAGATATCTAAATCACACATTTTAAGGTATAAATGGCTTCTGAATAAAATTGACTCCACCTCAAATATATTTTTTTAAATATTGGAATAATACAACACGAAGAATGATGGATTAACTCAACCCATATCCCCTACTTTTTGAACAAGTATTGTATTTATTTAATATTATGTTATAATCATCTATCTTTTTTATGGCATTTGGTCATTTTTGCCATATTTAATTTTTTTAAATACATTAAGAGCAGTACACTTGAACTGTATTAAGAAACAATACAGAATTTAGCAAGCAAAACTTCCCATCCCGACCGCAACAATGGCGAAAGTTTTACAACAGCTATGCTGATAGCATGGCGATTGTGAACAATAGTGTCTAGTGTGGTAATATTTATTCTAAACTAATCTTAAGAATACTCCATCACGAGAATAGAATATCGTGATTTCAATAAATAAAATGTTTTCTCCGCCTCAGGTTAATGTTAAGAACCGAGCGGTCGGGGAACTCCATTTTCCGGGCGGGGAAAACATTTAAAAACTTGAACAATAAATCTTAAGCTAAACTGAACCTAAATGAAAAAAGTTGTACTATTTAAAAGCGTGTTAGTTCTGCTGCTTTGTGCCTTCATGGCAAATGCTCAGACTATCTCAGGAGTAGTGTCTTCCGCAGAGGACGGTCCCCTACCAGGTGTATCCATTGCTATCAAAGGTACCACCACTGGTACTATATCAGATTTTGACGGTAAATTTACGTTAAAAGCTCCTTCTAAAGAATCTATCTTAGTTTTTAGTGCCATTGCATTTGCCACTCAAGAAATTGCAGTAGGAAACAAAACAACTTTTGATGTTTTACTAAAATCTGACAATAAACTTCTTAATGAAGTGGTAGTAACTGCATTAGGAATTAGTAGAGAAAAGAAATCTTTAGGTTTCTCTCAACAAGAAGTATCTGGCGAAGCTTTAACAGAATCAAGATCTAATAACGTAGTTAATGGACTTTCTGGTAAGATAGCTGGTGTACGTATATCTAGTAACGGAGGTCCAGGTAGTGGCTCTAACATCCAGATAAGAGGTTCTTCTTCTGTTTCTGGAAATAACCAACCATTGATAGTTATTAATGGTGTGCCAATGCAGCAAACTACCAGCAATACGTATGGTGGTGGTATTTCTGAGGTAAACCCAGACAATATCAAAACGATGTCGGTTCTTAAAGGACCAAACGCAGCAGCACTTTACGGTTCAAGAGCGGCCAATGGTGTCATCTTAATTACAACTAAAGATGGTAGTTCCACAAAAGGAATTGGTGTTGAATACAATGCGAACTTTACCGTAGAAAGACCTTTTGTTAAGCCTAATTTTCAAAATACTTATGGCGGTGGAAACGGCTATAGAACATGGTACTCTGACGGCTGGAGTGGTGTTATACAGCCAGATGCTTATGACCAATACCAAGCAGCATACGGAAATTTAGTACCAGGTGGCACTACAGGAACTGCCGGTACAGACGAAAGCTGGGGTGCTCCTTTAGACGGCAGATTGGTAAGACAATGGTGGACAGGTACTGATGTAGCTCCATTAACGCCTCAACCAAACAACTGGGAAGAGTTCTGGGAAACAGGAACTACACTTACAAACAGCCTGTCTCTTTCAGGAGGAAATGAAGAAGGTAATTTCAGATTAAGCTATAGCAAATTAAATCAAAAAGGTATTGCAGCCTATAATGATTATAACAGAGACAACTTTACTTTGTCGTCTGGATACAATTTAACAAAATGGTTAAAAGCTAACTTTAACGCTGATTACATCAAAACTGGTGGTAATAGAAACTATCAATCTGGTTCTCAGTTTATCTGGGCTCACCGTCATATCTCTTGGGATCAATTGGCCAACTGGTCTGATTATGTAGATACTCATATTCAAAAGGTAGGAGACACAGACCCACCAAACTGGCAACACACGTATTTCACAAACCCATATTACACGAACGAGCTTTTACCATCTACGAATGACAAAGACCGTTTATTGGGTAATGTTTCTATTCAAGCAAAAATCACGGATAACCTTAACCTAATGCTTAGGTCTGGTACTGATGTTTGGACAGACACTAGAATTAATGTTTCAAGTTTTGAACGTACAAGAAACGGAAATACATCTCCAGGTAGATATTCTGAAACGGTGATGAGAGAGCAAGAAAATAATCATGATTTCCTTTTGTCTTACGACAAAATGTTCGGCAATGATTTCTCTTTTGTAGGCCAAGCAGGTGGAGCAGTAAGATCAAATTACTATAAGTATAACTATACTTACGTTGGTGAATTGGTTGTGGATGGTATTTATAACCTTTCAAATGGTAACCCAAGTCAAAACACGGCAGCAAGTACTATCAAAGAATCAGAAGTACAGAGTGTGTATGGTTCATTTCAAATGGGTTATTTAAACGCATTATTCCTAGACTTAACAGCTAGAAATGACTGGTCGAGTACTTTACCAAACGGTAACAATTCTTACTTCTACCCTTCTGCTTCGCTTAGTGCTGTAGTGACAGACTTATTAGACATCAATAGCCCGATACTATCTTTCGGTAAACTAAGAGCTAGCTGGGCACAAGTTGGAAACGATGCAAATCCTTATCAGTTAAGCCAAACTTTCAGTGCAGAAGGCTCTTGGAATGGTTCTGTTCCAGAATATTCTGAAAATACAGAAATCGCTAATGCCTTTTTAAAGCCAGAAATCACGACTGGAATAGAATTAGGAGCTGACTTGAGATTCTTTAAGAGTCGTTTAGGATTAGACATTACTTACTATGACCAAACCACTAAAAATCAAATCTTAGGTGTTGAAATCTCAAAAGCGAGTGGTTATAATTCTAGAGTTCTTAACGCAGGAAAAGTAAATAACAGCGGTATTGAAATTAGCCTTAGTGGAACAGCATTTGAGTCTGCTTCTGGTTTCAAATGGGATGTGTCTTTAAACTATGCTAAAAACAAAAACAAGGTATTAGAATTAGCAGAAGGTTTAGATACTTATACATTGGTATCCACTAGAGGTTTATCTTCGGTTGCTACCATTGGTCAGCCTTATGGTACTCTTTTTGGAATTGGTTTTGCCAAGAGCCCAGACGGACAGATAATTTATAAAGATGGCTTACCTCAAGTAGAAAGTACTCCTCAAATATTAGGAAACGTTCAGCCAGACTGGACAGGTGGATTCTCGAATACATTAAGTTATAAGAACATCTCTCTTTCTGCTCTTATAGATGCCAGATTTGGTGGAGACTTCTTTGACGAAGGTACCGCTACTGCAAGATGGACAGGACAATATGCTGAAACAGCTATTGGTCGTGAAGAAGGTGTGATAGGAAAGGGTGTTATGAACGTAGGAACTACCGAAAGCCCAGAATATGTACCAAATACGGTGATGGTTGCTGGAAATCAATTCTATGGTTATAACAACCCAAGAAGATATCATGAAGCGGCTATTTTTGACGGAACATATGTAAAACTTAGAGAACTTTCTCTAGGGTATACTTTCAGCTCTGCCTTATTACAAAAAGCCAAAATTCAAAACGCCAAACTTTCTTTAGTAGGTCGTAACGTGCTATTACTTTTCTCTAATGCACCTCACATTGACCCAGAAGTGGATTCATATGGTGGCAACTCTCAAGGATTTTCTTACGGACAGCTTCCTAACTCAAGAAGCATGGGCTTCAACCTGTCTCTAGGATTTTAATCACTAAAAAATTGACAAGAAAATGAAAATAAATAATAAAGTATTTCTATCTGCTCTTGCTGGAATCATGTTGACTTTGACGAATGCATGCACAGGTGATTTCGAAGAACTAAACACCGACCCTAATAATCCAACTGCGATTGGGTCACAGTATCTCCTACCTTACGCCATTGAGCAATCAGTGGATAGGTACTGGGGAGGAACCACGCGTTTCGAAAGATTAAATCTTGATGGAGCTATGCTCTGGATTCAATACTTAGCAAGAAACATCTACTCGAACGAAGGTGACAGTTATGGTATAACTCCAGGGTTCTATAACAGCACTTGGGAGTCGCTATATAATGAAGGTCTTACTAACTTTCAAAGAATAGAAACCCTTACAGGTACAGATGGCTTAAACCCAAATACCAACTATGAAGGAATTGCTTTAGTGATGAAGTCTTGGGTATATTCTTTACTTACAGACATGTATGGTGCCGTACCTTATTCTCAAGCGGTATCAGGAACTGCAGCAGAGCCTATCTATACGCCAGAATATGACGCTATGGAAGTTGTATACGCTGGTTTGTTAGCCGATTTAAAATTGGCCAATGAAAAGCTTAAAGTTGGCGGCCCTACAGTAGCAGGTGACATCCTTTACAAAGGTGACATCCTAAAGTGGAAGAAATTTGCGAACTCTCTTCGTTTAAAATTAGCAAACAGACAAGCAGCTAAGAAGTCTGCTGAATCTAAAGCCATCATGGCGGAGATTTTAGGTTCTCCTTCTACCTATCCTATTTTCACTAGCAATGCTGACAATGCACAATTAGTGCATACGGCTACTAGACCAAGTAACAATAGCTGGAATGAAGTAATGGTACAAGGTGGTCGTACAGACTGGAGCATGAGTAAGACTTTCGTTGACTTAATGAATTCTACTTCTGACCCAAGGATAGCAGCTATTGCAACCTCTGTTAACGGTGGGTATAATGGAATACCAAACGGACTTCCAGATGCCATAGCCACCACATACTTAAGCTCCGCTTCTATTTTGCAAAGCAAATATAGTGCAGCAACAGCTCCAAGTATATTGATGACCTATAGTGAATTGAACTTCGTTTTAGCAGAAGCGGCCTTAGATGGTGACATCTCTGGAGACGCCAGTGCTTACTTCAAAACTGGCTTAGAAGCTTCATTTAGCTCTCACGGATTGGCTATGCCAAGTGGTTTTGATACTTCTCTAGGAGCATTGACAAAAAAGACCCTAATGACTCAAAAATGGGTGGCTCTTTTCGGACAAGGCGTAGAGGCATGGACAGAATATCGTAGAACTGGTTTCCCTGAGATTCCAGCTGCAGACCCTAGGGCTATATTCGAGAACGGCGGTATTATCCCTACGCGTCTTCCTTATCCTACTACTGAGTATTCTCTAAACAAAGTAAGGTTAGATGCAGGTGTTAGCCTAAACGGAGGCCCAGACAACATGCAAACTAAGCTTTGGTGGGCAGAGTAATTTTTTGAATCAAAAAAACTTAAGACAATGAAAAGAATATCAAATTTCATCATAGCATTCGCTCTAGCTGCCACTTTCCTGGCGTGTGAAAAGCAGGACCCATTTGTGGACCGCATAGTATCTCCAGTATTAATACAGGCGATAGGCACTAACGGTACACCTACCTCCGGACTATCAACAGACCCCACCATATCTGCCACTTACGGAGATATGGCGAAACTAAGCCTCAAAGTTATGGAGCTTGACAAAACGAACATCTTGGATTACACTAAAGGCATTGACTCCATTCCATTGGCATCAGTATCTCTATTAGTGAAATTTAGAGGTGGTGCTGAAGTAGGGACGTTTACTACTGGATCAGATGGTTTAGCTTCAATAGAAGTACCGTGGTCTTCACTAGGAATCACCTCTGCTGGCTCAACCGTTTCGTTAAGTGCTTCTGGTTCTTACAAAGATGTGGCATTTACCAAATTATTTAAACTAGCCGCAAACTAACCTTTTGGAGCCCTTTTAGGAGGGCTCCAAATTTTTTTAAACTCTGAATTGATCAAATAAAAAACAGTAAAAATGAAAAAATCTCTTAATCGCAGAAACATGCTTAAGACAGGTTTAATGTCTCTTGGAGGCATGGCCTTGGCACCACACATCGCAAAAGGAGCATTCTCAAATACCCCTTTTAAACTTGACTCTAGCAACAGACTTATCTATAGCCCATTAGCTAGAGAGTATTTTGTAGATGAGAATTTCGCACCAGAAATCGTAGCCAAACTTACATCAAACGAAAACCCTTATGGCCCACCAGCTAGTGCTAAGCAAGCGGTTATCGATTCTGTAAGCGGTGGAAACCGTTATGCATGGAGTGAAATGGCTACGTTGATGGATATGATTGCTAAGAAAGAAGGTGTAACTACCAAGCACCTAATGATGGGACCTGGTTCTTCTGACCTTTTAGAAAAAGTAGCCTTAGTTCGTTTCATGAATGGTGGTGGAAACATTGTTTCTGCTGATCCTACATATATGTCTTTGATTCGTGTTGCTGAAAGAGTTGGAGCTACTTGGAAAGCTATTCCATGTACTTCTGACTGGTCTCATGATTTAGATGCTATGGCTAAAGCTGTAGATTCAGAAACCAAATTGGTTTACATCTGCAACCCAAACAACCCTGTTGGAACCATGACTGCTGCTAAAGACTTAGAAGCATTCTGTAAAAAAGTATCTAAAACAGTTCCGATTTTCATTGACGAGGCATACATGGAATTAGCTTACGGTCCAGAAGCTGTTACACAGTCTCCATTGGTAAAAGACGGTTATAATGTTATCGTTTGTCGTACATTCTCTAAAATCATGGGAATGGCCGGTTTAAGAATTGGTTTCATGTTGGCTCAGCCAGAATTCATTGACGAAATCTCAAGTGTTACACGTGGTGGAATGGGTATTTCCCTAACATCTATCCATGCTGCTATAGCTGCTTATGGTGATGATGGTTTCCAAGAAATGACGAAAACAAAGAATGACGCGGCCAAGAAATATACAATGGCAGCGGTGAAAGAAATGGGTTACGATCCAATTCCTTCTTTTACAAACTTCATGATGTTCCAGATAAACATGGATGGTAAAGAATTCTTAGGCAAAATGCGTGACCATGGCGTAGGCTGTAGAGCATTCACCATTTTTGATAAAGACATGTGTCGTGTAAGTTTCGGTACCATGGACGAAATGAAAATGTTCGTAGGTGCTCTTAAAACTTTAAGTTGATCAATCCTTTCAAAGCAGGTTCAGTAGATTTCTACTGACCTGTTTTATTTAAATATTTAATCCAATGAACGAAGCTATCATAAAAACCATTACCCTTATATTATTGATCGGAGTTGGTTTTGTCATTAAAGCCAAATTCGGTTCAAAAGACAAAGTCAACGGTATAAAGGAAATTGTGCTCTCTGTGGCACTGCCAGCTACTATTTTTATTGCTATCATGAAGATTGATTTAGATGCCTCTCTTCTTTTCATTCCAGTAGTAGCTCTCCTATTTAACTTCATTTTATATTTAAGTACACCTGCTCTTCTTTCGCTATGTGGTATAGCTAAAGATTCTGCGAGTTCCAGAACCTTAACCCTTTTGATTCCTTCATTGGCTCCTGGCTTATCTTGCTTTCCTTTTATTATTGAATTTCTTGGAGAAGAGAGTCTAGCTATGGCCGCAATGGCCGATATCGGAAATAAGTTTTTTGTTCTCATCTTTCTCTACATTATAGCCATGAACATGTCGTTGAAAAACACAGGTTCAGAAAATTCGAATGTCAAGGAAAAAATAAAATCACTGCTATCAAGTTTAGCCCAAGAGCCTATTAATATCATCTTGGTGGCCGCAATCTTATTATTGAGTTTTGGCATCAATTATCAGACCCTCCCAGAAATTATATCTGGCGTTTTTGACAAGACCAGTGCCATCATGACGCCTTTGGTACTTATCTTCATCGGTTTAGCTGTAAATTTAAAAGAAGGTAAAAAGAAGTTGGTACTTTCTCTTTTAAGCATGAGAGCTGGCTTAAGCCTTATTGTCAGTGCCATATTTATTGCGGCAACAGGCATTTCGGCATATAACCATGTTTTACTAATCATCATTGTGCCGTTAAGCTGTGTTAGTTTCTGGCCATTTGCACATATTTCATTCTTTCAGGCTAAAGAGGAAAGCATGAACATTCCAGCAGAAAAAAGAACTTTTAATTCAGAGCTTGCCATTATGGTTTTAGCCATTTCTTTACCATTTTCTACTGCTCTAATTTTAACCATATTAACCGCAGGTTCCTATTTTACAGATATCTGGATGGTGACTATGTTAGGCGTAGGTCTCATGGTTTTAGGATTAGTTCCTGTGCTGGCCTCCAAACTACATTTTAAAACAGGAAAAACAAGCGTAAGCGAAAACCGAGCTTAAATTACTTTTACATCAATAACCTAAAAATCAGCATGACCCTCATTTACCAAAATGGGGGTCTTTTTTTGAAATAAACCGCCAAAATCAATAAAACATTTATGACAGAAACTTAGACTATTTTCCTACTAATGTCTTTATTTGAGAGCAGAAAAGAATATGCAATATCAGAATCGACATTAAACAGAATATTTTCCTATGAATCACATAGACCCTGTTGATTTAAAAATACTTAAGCTATTGGTCAAAGATGGCTTATGCACTAATAAAGAAATTGCAGCGGAACTTAACCTTACCACCACTCCTGTTCATGAAAGAATTAAAAGACTGAGAAGGGATGGTATTATTGAGAAATACACCATAGAACTAAACAGAAAAAAACTTCACAAAAATCTCTTAGTGTTTTGTAACGTCAGTTTAAAAGAACATGCAGCGGAGTTTCTTTTAAAATTTGAGAAAGATATTCAAACCCTCCCTGAGGTGGTAGAGTGCTATTGTATTTCTGGAGGGGCAGATTTTCTGCTTAAAATCATAGTAGAAGACATGGACGAATATAAAGTCTTTATTCTGGATAAACTTTCCGCCTTGGCAAACATTGGAAACGCCCAAAGCTTATTTGTGGTGAAAGAAGTAAAACAAAGCGGTATCCTTTCTTAAACGTTTTTAAGAGATAAAAACTATCTTTAAGACTCTCATAAATCTCAGCATATTTTGGACTTTCTCTCAGACCATAGCCTACTAGAATGGGCTTTCGTATTTTTTGCATCTTTTATAGTGGGCTTTTCCAAGGCTGGATTAAGAGGAGTTGATGTCATGAACGTCACCATTATGGCCTTGGTTTTTGGTTCAAAAGCCTCCACTGGTATAGTACTACCCTTACTCTGTATGGCGGATGTAATGGCGGTTATCTATTACAACAGGCACGCCCAATGGCAGCATTTCAGAATACTCATGCCTTGGATGATAGCAGGTGTACTGTTCGGCTGGTATATTGGAAAAGACATTGACGAAACTACCTTTAAAAGAATAATGGCTGTCATTATTCTTTCTGCAGTAGGTCTATTAATCTGGTGGGAAAGAAGAAAGTCTGAAACGCTACCCAAAGGTATTTTGTTTTCCAGCACCATGGGCTTAGTCACAGGCTTTACCACTATGATAGGCAATCTGGCAGGCTCATTTTCTAATATCTATTTTCTCATTTTAAAATTCCCTAAAAATGAATTTATAGGAACTGTGTCTTGGATGTTTCTCTTCATAAACCTCTTCAAAGTACCATTTCACATATTTTCATGGGAAACCATTAGCCTCAACACATTTAAGATTGACCTTTTTCTTGCTCCCATAATGATTGCAGGTTTCTTCGTGGGTGTAAGGATAGTCAAGAAAATCAATAACGATTCCTACCGAAAGCTCATTTTAGGTTTAACCATTTTGGGTGCCTTGGTCATCTTCTTCAGATAACAGCTGTGTAACTAAACTCACAAATTCCGTAGAAAGTGTTCCATACTTTTGCTATCCAATTAAACACAAAAAACGATGTTTGA
Organism: Arcticibacterium sp.; assembly: GCF_055134445.1. NCBI lineage: Bacteria > Pseudomonadati > Bacteroidota > Cytophagia > Cytophagales > Leadbetterellaceae > Arcticibacterium > Arcticibacterium sp. The sequence continues at coordinate 1,798 of NZ_JBSRVI010000073.1, read as the reverse complement.
ATTTATCAAAAATATGCTTGGCCGAAACACAGAAGAATTAAAGGAACTCGTAAACAATGGTGCCGTCATCATCGACGTAAGATCGGTTGGCGAATTTAAAGGAGGCCATGCACCAAAAGCCCTAAACTACCCTTTAGATGCTCTGGACTCCAATTTTTCAACAATTCAGAAGATCAAGAAGCCTATTATATTGTGCTGTGCTTCTGGGATGCGTTCTGCAAGGGCAAAAGCCATTTTAAAAAGCAAGGGTATGGAAAACCTTTATGACGCAGGAGCTTGGACTAATTTAAGATAGTCCCTTTCCTACTTCTTCATCATTCTTTTAAGAGGCAGATTTTTTTTACAATGTAGTTATTAAAATATTTTAATAACTTTGATAGGAAACCTATCAATAAAAAATGAAAAGAATCTTTAATCTCTTCCTATTAATTCTGACGACGGCTTCTGCCTTTGCCCAACATCAGATAATACCTGCTCCTGTAAGCTTTGAGCAGACAGATGTATTGTTTATGTTGGACAATCAGGTGAGCCTTGATTTAAAAACCGATAATGCGGAAGTAAAAAAATACGCCGAAAATTTTCAAAGCTTTCTGGCAAATTCTGGCACTAAAATAAATTTCAAAAATGTTTCAACACCTTCCAATACCGAGAAGGTGATTCGCATTTCTTTAAATTCTAATGCAGAATTAGCTAAAGAAGGATACACCTTGGAAGTAAAAGAGGATCAAATCTTGCTCAATGCCAATGAACCTGCTGGTATTTTTAACGCATTCCAAACTCTTCGCCAACTTTTGCCAAGAGAGTTTGAAATGACAGACGCTTATGGCATGGGTATGGGCATGATTTCTGGCTGTAAAATCACCGATTACCCAAGATTTGGGTGGAGGGGATTAATGCTGGATGTTAGCAGACATTTCTTTTCTGTAGAGGATGTGAAAGCCTACTTGGATAAAATGGCTCAATATAAATTGAATGTTTTCCACTGGCACTTAACAGATGACGAAGGCTGGAGAATAGAGATTAAGTCATTGCCAAAACTGACAGAAATTGGTGCTTGGAGAGTTCCAAGACACGGTCGTTTTGGTGTAGACAGACCTTTTCCTAAAGAAGGAGAAAAAGCAACTGAAGGTGGTTTCTATACCCAGGAGCAAATTAAAGACGTCATAAAATATGCCGCCGAAAGGAATATTACCATCGTTCCAGAAATTGACATTCCAGGTCACAGCATGGCAGTTTTGGCAGCATATCCCGAACTTTCCACCAAAAAAGAGCCTAAAGTGGTGAATCCCGGCGGCTATTTTGCAGATTGGACGGGACCACATTTCAAAATGCTGATAGAAAATACTCTGAATCCAGCAGACGAAAAGGTCTATGAATTTGTGGATAAAGTGATGACTGAAGTGGCTGCACTTTTCCCAAATCAATACATCCATATGGGTGGCGATGAGTGTTACCACGGCTACTGGGAAGAAAGTGCTGAAGTACAAAAATTCATGAAGAAAAACGGTATAAAAAACACCCATGAACTTCAAAGCTACTTTGTAACACGTGTGCAGAAAATCATTAACAGCAAAGGTAAAAAGATGATTGGATGGGACGAAATTTTAGAAGGTGGCCTTTCTGAAGGAGCGGCTGTTATGAGCTGGCAAGGTATGAAAGGTGGTATAGAAGCTGCTAAGCTTGGCCATAACGTAGTAATGACACCTACCACTTTCGCCTACTTAGATTATACCCAGGGTGACCCCTCTTTAGAAAATCCAATTTACGCCAGCTTGAGCTTAAAGAAAAGTTATTCTTT
>NZ_JBSRVI010000072.1:0-20206 GCF_055134445.1 Arcticibacterium sp. | reverse complement strand
GCTACCAAAATCGGAAATTCATAACTATCTATAGTAGAGCATATTAAAAGAAAAGTGTGGTGCGAAGCTATTTTTGCATATACCTGTATATCAGATATTTAACTCATTTAGCTGTCAAACTCAGGAGATTCAATCATAAATTCGAAAGCCCGCTCGTCAAATTGACAAGCGGGCTTTTTTTATGATCCATATATAGTCATAAAAAAACCAGAAAGAGCGAAGCCCTTTCTGGTTAAATATAATTTCAAGAATTACTTCTTAAGTATTTTCTGGACGAAGACTTCTTACTGTTTTACCAGCTCTCCACATTTCAGAGTCACGAAGTTCAGCCAATTCTACTTCTAATTTCTCACGGTAATCTGGCTGAGAATTACGAGTGATAGAAATTTCAGCTTCGTTTTGACTCTTTACAGATTCGTAAAGTTTCTCGAAAACTGGCTTAGTAGCATCACGGAAAGGCTTCCACCAGTCTAGTGCACCACGCTGAGCTGTCGTAGAACAGTTAGCATACATCCAATCCATTCCGTTTTCAGCAACTAAAGGCATAAGAGACTGCGTAAGCTCTTCTACTGTTTCGTTGAAAGCTTCAGATGGAGAATGACCATTCTCTCTCAATACTTCATACTGAGCAGCGAATATACCTTGGATGCAACCCATCAAAGTTCCACGCTCACCTGTAAGGTCAGATGTTACTTCGTTGTAAAAGTTAGTTTCGAATAAATATCCAGAACCAACACCAATACCCATTGCGATACATTTCTCACGAGCTTTTCCTGTAGCATCTTGGTAAACTGCGAAAGAAGAGTTCAAACCTTTACCCGCTACAAATAAACGACGAAGAGATGTTCCAGAACCTTTAGGGGCTGTTAAGAATACATCAACATCTGCAGGAGGAATGATACCCGTTTTCTCTTTGTAAGTAATACCAAAACCATGAGAGAAATAAAGCGACTTACCAGGAGTAAGGTGCTTCTTAACGGTAGGCCAAAGTTCAATTTGAGCCGCATCTGAAAGTAAATAACAGATGATAGTACCTTTTGCAAGAGCTTCTTCAATTTCAAATAAAGTTTCGCCAGGAACCCATCCGTCAGCTACTGCTTTATCATAAGTTTTACCCTTACGCTGGCCTACGATAACAGGTAAACCATTGTCACGCATATTCATTGCCTGACCTGGGCCTTGTACACCGTAACCAATTACAGCGATAGTTTCGCCACTAAGGATTTCTCTTGCTTTTTCTAAAGGAAATTCTTCTCTTGTTACAACTTCCTCTTCAACACCACCAAAATTTAACTTTGCCATTATTTAAATCTAAATTTATGAATACTTACTTGTTATGATAATATATAAACGTCGGTTCTATATTTCAAGCAGCAAAACTACTGAAAAAAACCTTATTACTAATTGCTAATTAACTTATACCAAATACTCCCACTCGGTATCTTCTGGCAGATATTCCACCAATCCTTTTGGTGTTTTACCTACCGCAATTCTTCCCGAACGAATAAATTCTAAAATTCCGAAAGGTTTGATGTATTTAAAGAAATCAAAAATTTCCTCTTCCGTTCCTGTCTTTTGAAGTACCATATAATCTAGTCCCCAATAAACCAAATAAGCTTTGTGAACACGGTTTATGGTTTCCATATCCAAAGGCTTAGAGTCTAAAGGTGTTGGTATTTTAAACATCGCTATTTCGTTATAAACGATATCTTCATTTAGGTAACCAAAAACAGCTAAAACCTCCACTACTTTCCTAATCTGTCTTACCAGTTTCTCCACAGCTTCACGCTGGTCATGCTTAATAACAATGGTAAAACGAGAGACGCCTTTTCTTTCTGTTTCAGAAACGGTCAAGCTCTCGATATTCAATCTTCTGCGTGTGAAAATAATCGTAATCTTGTTTAACAAGCCGATGCTATTCTCCGTAAATACGCATATGGTGTATGTTTTCATTATCTTCTTTTCGATATTGGATATTTGTGATTAGATATTAGTTTATTTCTCTAAAAAATTAATCAAACCACTTATCATTCTTTTTACCTCTGAGATTCTGTCCAAAAACTCAGTTAATTGTTTTTTATCAATAAATTTCAAATCAAAAGAAAGGTATAATTGTGTTTCAAGCTCAAATAATGACCCTCTCCCAATTAAAATAAATCTAACTTTCTCTTTGTTATACTTCCTTCCATGTCCTTCTGCAATGTTCGATGGAACAGAAACAGAACACCTCCGCATTTGGGACACTAAACCAAATTTCTCAGAATCAGGAAATAGCTCAGTCACTTCATAAACAAGACCAACCAACTCTCTTGACTTCTTCCAAACATCTAGATCCAAATACGACTTCATAACTAACTAATATCTAATAGTCCATTATCAACTATCGAACGTCGAATATCAAAAAATCTACTTCAAACGTATTTCCGAAACACTTGTTCCTGCTGGCACCATTGGAAAAACGTTTTCTTCTTTTTCACAAACAACTTCCAATAAATAAGAGCCTTCTGAATTTAAAAGTTTATCTATAGAAGATTCCAAATCTCCTCTTTCTTCACATTTATGGCCATCAATTCCAAAACCTTTACCAATCATGATAAAATCGGGATTCTGCAATTCAACAAATGAATATCTCCTATCAAAAAACAGTTGCTGCCACTGACGTACCATTCCTAAGAAGTTATTATTCAAAATAATTATCTTTACAGGAAGACCTTTCTGAGCAATTGTTCCTAATTCTTGAATAGTCATTTGGAAACAACCATCCCCTATGAAAGCAATTACTTCTCTATCAGGAGCACCCATTTTAGCACCAAAAGCTGCCGGAAGTGCAAATCCCATTGTACCTAATCCACCTGAAGCTATATAAGAATGTGGCTTTTTAAAGTCATAATATCTGGCTGTCACCATTTGGTGCTGCCCTACGTCTACTACCACACAAGCCTCGCCTTTCGTTTTGTCAGAAACCATTCTGACAACTTCAGCCATTTTTATTTTACCCTCGCCTTTTAAGTCTCTTGCAGTTACCGCATCATATTCTGCCTGCTCTAAATCACGGAATTCCTGTTTCCAAGCAGCACGCTCCTTTTTCTCAATTAAAGGATTTAAGAGTTTCAATGCTTCTTTAGCATCACCCACAACAGGGGCATCGGCTCTTTTGATTTTATCAATTTCTGCGGGATCCACTTCGATATGAACAATCTTAGCTTGCTTCGCAAAAAGATTGGCATCACCTGTTACTCGGTCGTCAAAACGCATTCCGATAGCAATCAAAACGTCGCATTCGTCTGTCATTACATTAGGAGCATACATGCCATGCATTCCCAGCCAACCCATATAGTTGGGGTGTTCAATAGACAGAGCCGATAAACCAAGAAGTGTACTTCCCACAGGAATATCGCCTTGCTCTACCAATTCCCTAAACTCTTCCATTGCCTCCGAAATCAACACACCATGGCCTACCAAAATATATGGCTTCTTGGCATTATTGATGAGTTCAGCTGCTTTTTCTACTTGTTCCATTTTAGGAACCTTCCTTGGATGATAACCTGGTAAACCCTCCACCTTTTTATATTCGAAAGGCTTAGTCATCATAGATACTTGAGCATCTTTTGTGATGTCAATTAGTACAGGGCCTGGCTTTCCTGCTCTGGCTATATAAAAAGCCTTCGCTAAGATTAAAGGGATTTCGTTAGGGTCAACAATTTGATAATTCCATTTACAAACCGGTGCTGTAATTCCAATAACGTCTGTTTCTTGGAAGGCATCTGTTCCCAAAAGGTTAGAAGCTACCTGTCCTGTGATGGCTACCATAGGGGTGCAGTCAATGATGGCATCCGCTATTCCAGTAACTAAGTTTGTGGCTCCAGGACCAGAAGTGGCCATGCATACACCCACTTTACCGCTACTTCTTGCATAGCCTTCAGCAGCATGTGAAGCACCTTGTTCGTGACGAACAAGAATATGCTCTATTCTATCTGTATAGTCGTAAAGAGCGTCATAAATTGGCATGATAGCACCTCCCGGATAACCAAAAATAGTATCCACTCCTTCCTGAATAAAGCATTCCATTAATGCTTGTCCTCCAGAAAGAAACGTTGGCTTATCTGCTATTTTTTTCTCTTCCATGATGTCTGTTGCAATGTCCATGGTAGTTTGTTTTTAATGAATTATTTATCTGTAACGCAGCCTTCGTGTGCTGGCGAAACATTCTTAAAGTACTTTCTCAATACACCTTGCTCTATAAAAGGAGGTGTCAACGGTTTCCAATTTTTACGCCTTTCGGCCAAAATTTCGTCAGAAACGTGCAATTTCAACTCTCTGCTATCTGCGTCAATGGTTATTAAATCTCCATCTTCTACTAGAGCTAAGGTTCCACCCTCATAAGCCTCTGGAGAAATATGACCAACCACAAAACCGTGCGTTCCTCCTGAGAAACGACCATCTGTTATCATAGCTACTTTATCTCCTAAACCGGCTCCCATTACTGCAGCTGTAGGCTTAAGCATTTCTGGCATTCCTGGACCTCCTCTTGGGCCTTCATACCTGATAACCACTACCTGTCCTTCTTTTATCTCGCCTTTGGCAAATGCCTCTAGCATATCTTCTTCTTTATCACAAACTTTAGCAGGACCTTCAAACTTCATTCCTTCCTTTCCTGTAATTTTAGCAACACCGCCATTTTCAGCAAGGTTACCATACATGATTTGAATATGACCAGAAGCTTTGATAGGGTTTTCTAAAGGTCTAATGATTGATTGAGCATCAAAATCCAAATCTGGTGCTGTTTCTAAATTCTCCGCAACAGTTTTGCCTGTCACTGTCAAACACTCACCATGAATCAATCCTTTCTTATAAAGATATTTCATAATGGCCGGCACACCACCTAGCTCCAAAATATCCTCCATGAAGTATTTTCCAGATGGCTTTAAATCCGCTATAAAAGGAGTTCTATCTGATACCGCCTGAATATCATCCAATGTTAAGGGAATTCCTGCTGAATGAGCAATCGCTAAATAATGCAAAACAGCGTTAGTAGAACCTCCTAGTGCCATTACTATAGTCAAAGCATTTTCGAGCGACTTTTTACTCAAAATATCTTTTGGCAAAATCTGCTTTTCCAAAAGGTTTTTCATAGCAGCTCCTAAGTCAATACACTCCTGTGTTTTGCCTTCGTGAGTGGCCGGATAACATGCGTTATCTGGCATACTTAAACCTAATGCCTCAATAGACGAAGCCATGGTGTTGGCCGTATACATACCTCCACAAGCTCCTTGTCCTGGGATTGCGTTTTGAATAACACCTTTATAATCTTCTTCAGAAATGGTACCTGCCACTTTTTGGCCGTAAGCCTCAAAAGCAGAAACGATATCTAATTTCTTTCCTTTCCAGTTTCCTGTTCTTACTGTACCACCATACATCATAATAGCAGGACGATTCAATCTTGCCATGGCCATAATAGCACCTGGCATATTTTTATCACAACCCACTACAGCTATTACACCGTCATACCACTGAGCCGCTACCACATTTTCTATAGAATCTGCAATAATGTCTCTACTTGGAAGCGAATAGCTCATGCCATCGTTTCCATTAGTCATTCCATCAGAAACACCAATGGTGTGAAAAATTAAACCCACCATGTCATTGGCTTGAATACCCTTTTTGACATGGACAGAGAGACCATTCAAATGAATATTACATGGGTTTCCTTCATATCCAGTACTGGCAATACCTATTTGAGGTTTTTTCATATCCTCTTCTGTCATGCCAATGGCATAAAGCATTGCTTGGGCGGCTGGATTACTTACTTCCTGAGTAAGTGTTTTGCTGTATTTATTAAGATTTTCAGACATTATATCAAGTTTCGCTAGTTGCGAATTTTCGCTAATTATTAAAATCGTTCGGCAAATAAAGGAGTTCAATAATATTTTGCAACATTTTTCTCAGATATTTCCTATTCGTTAAGTAATCATTATCATTTTACTAATTAAATCTATTAACTTTTCAATCTTACTTCCTTTGAGTGCATTTTTTGGGGTAACTTTTTGCATGAAAAAATTACTACCTCTAATCCTCTTGTTACCACTACTAAGTTTTGGTCAAGATAAAGCTGACGAACTAGCTCATAAATTCATCATTACGGATGGTCATGTCGACCTCCCCTACCGACTGAAAGTCAAAAACTTTCAGCTCACCAAGGAGTTTACCGGCATCCCCATTTCCTCTAACGATGGCGACTTCGATTTTGAAAGAGCAAAAAAAGGTGGGCTTGATGCTCCTTTTATGTCTATTTACATCCCTGCAAAGTTTAGCCCAGAAGAGGGAAAATTTCTTGCCGACACACTCATAGACATGGTAAACTATATCAGCTCAGAAAATAGTGACTATTTTGAAGTGGCTTATAGCCCAAAAGACGTTCAAAGAATTTTTAAAGCAGGTAAAGTAGCATTACCAATGGGTATGGAAAATGGCTCTCCCATTAAAGAGTTATCCGATGTGGCCTATTTCAAAAAAAGAGGCATTAGCTATGTAACCTTAACACACTCCAAAGCCAATCAAATTTGCGATTCTTCATATGATCCAGAAAGACTATGGCAGGGACTCAGCCCTTATGGAGAAGAAGTGGTAATGGAGCTAGCCAAACAAGGCGTTATGATAGACATCTCTCATGTTTCAGACAGCACCTTTTATGATACCATAGAAATTAGCCCAGTGCCTGTTATTGCCTCGCATTCATCACTTAGGTTTTTCACAGAAGGTTTTGAAAGAAACATGACGGACGAAATGCTTCTCAAACTTAAAGAAAACGGCGGAGTAGTGATGATAAACTTTGGCTCAACGTTTATTGACGGAGAAATACAAAAAATCAGAAATGAAAACGGCGAACTTCTAGCAAAGCTTTTGGAGGAAAAAGGACTCTCAAGAAGAGATGAAGCAGCCAAACCTATCATTGAGGAATTTATAAAATCACGCCCTTCAGCTTTCTCTGATGTTGAAAAAGTTGTAGACCATATCGAGAGGGCCGTAAAGATTGCGGGGATTGACCATGTGGGATTAGGTTCAGATTTTGATGGTGTAGGAGATTCCTTACCAACCGGCTTGAAAGATGTTTCGGATTACCCAAACATCATTCGACTACTTCTGGCAAAAGGTTATTCGGAAGGCGACATTGAAAAAATATGCTCTGGAAACCTTTTCCGAGTTTGGCAAGCAACTTTAGATTACGCAGCACTGAACTAAATAAAAAAAAGAATGGCGTCACCAAAAGGGAACGCCATTCTTTAATATATAGAAAATGAAAGAGCTTACTTCTGCATCATTTCAATAATTTCTTCAGAAATACCCGTAGAAGAATAGCCTCCGTCATGAAATAAATTCTGCATAGTAACCATTTTGGTTAAATCAGAGAACATCATCACAATGTAGTTTGCACAGTCTTCGGCCGTAGCATTTCCAAGTGGAGACATCTTATCGGCAAAATCAAAGAAAGAATCGAATCCACCAATTCCTGCACCAGCAGTAGTCATGGTAGGAGACTGAGAAATAGTATTAACTCTTATCTTTTTCGATTTGCCTAATCTGTAACCAAAACTTCTCGCAATAGACTCTAATACAGCTTTAGCATCCGCCATATCTGTATAAAAAGGGAAGGTTTTCTGAGCGGCGATGTACGATAAACCCACAACAGAACCCCAATCATTAAGAGCATCTACTTTATCTCCTACTTGCATAAATTTATGAAAAGAGAGTGCCGATATATCTAAGCTCTTTAAGAACCAATCGTAATTCAAGTCACCATATGCCCTACCCTTTCTAATATTAGGAGACATCCCTATAGAGTGTAAAACGAAATCCATTTTACCACCTAGCACTTCCATTGATTTTGCGTAAAGGTTTTCAATGTCCTCCACTGAAGTAGCATCTGCAGGTACAATCTCTGCACCTATTTGTTCCGCCAATTCATTTATCTTCCCCATCCTCATGGCAATTGGGGCATTTGTCAATACTATTTTTGCCCCTTCTTCATGAGCTTTTAATGCTGTTTTCCAAGCAATTGAATTTTCATCCAAAGCTCCTGAAATAATTCCAACTTTACCTTTTAGTAAACCGTAAGACATATTCAAAATAATTGTTTGTACAAAAGTAGCACTTTAGAGCAAATATCAGTTATTCAAACAGCTGCCTATTTTATTTGAAAAGGTAGCCGCCTCCTGAGCATAAATACCGTTAAGTGGTTTTGTAAACTCCGAAGGGCTTAAGATAAGTTCGACATTTCCTTTAGGGTAAAAGTCCAAATTCTCGCCATTCTTTACATTTTGGGACGAAAACGGGAACCGCCCCGTAAACGCGATAGGAGAGCATTTATTAAAAACTAAATGGGTATAGCCAGACTCACAAGTTTTCGATTCAATTTTCACCTGCAATGCTATACTTTTTGCTTCTTTGGACCATACAAAATCCACGATAAGAGAATCTGAAGCATAGGCGGATGAACTCAAAAAAGTATAGTTCTTATCTTTAGTCTGCTTTCCATATACTTTGTAAGTACAATCTGAACATTCTTTTTTATCTTTTATTCTTAAAACCAAAACACCCTTCACCAGTTCGTAGTCTTTTATAACTGGAGACGCTAATTGCTCACACGTTTTAAATTTGTCAAAGCTCAAAGCGGACAACCCATTTATATTTTCTATCAAGGGACCGTTATAATTCAAACTATAATCATCCGTAAAAATGGATGGCAAATAGCTTAGGGTATTTTTAAAGCTACCAGAATAATACAAAGTAACCTCGTTATTTGAAGCACTCGCGGAATCTATAAATGCTTCTCCATTTTGATTATAAATGTAATCCTTAAACCTTCTCTGGTAACTTCCGTAGTCCTTGATGTTTTGAACCACTAGTTCTTGATTTTTATCAAAAACTAGCCTTATTCGCTTATTCAAACCGTCATGCACTGCCTTTTGAATAAGAGGTCCTGTTACAGAACTGGTAGAGGTCTTTTTGTAAAAATCATTCTCTATTCCTAAATAAATGTCTCTCGCAATAGACTCAAAGCCTGAACGTGAGTAATGCAGTCCGTCACCGCTCACTTCCGTCCCTACAGATGCATACATCCGCATTTCTGGGAAGTCTTCCTTTAATTTCCGCTGAACATCCCTTAACTCACCAGGTACTTCTTTCCTGCTGGCCGTAGCTAAAATGTTGGTCTGAATTAAATATCGGTTTTCGCTTATAAGTCCATCCTCTTTTAAATTTTTCATGAGCGTATTAAAGCGATTTCTATACGCATTGAGAGCAGAAGGCTCGCCCGTATCTGATTCCCATTCTCCTTGGCAAAAAATAAAACCTTTCGATTTCTCGGTTTTACTTCCCTTTATTCTTTTTAAGAACCTACCATAATACGTTTCGGGGTTTTCATGATTGACAGAATCTCTGAAAGAAAGACTTTCCAAAGACTCGCCACCTACCGCACCATTAATAACTTGAACAGGTATTTTATGATTCTCAATGATGCTTTTGGCCAAATAAGTGCCCACTACTCCTGGCCAATTAAACTCTACATTAAGGTCATGCCATCCATTATTAGAAGAACTTGGTTGAAAATGGTCATAAACATAATTCCGGATAAAGGTGTGATCTAATTGACGCCTAATATCCTGAAAACAGCACCCCGCTAAAGCGTTTGATTGCCCATAGATCAAATAAGTATCTCCACATAATACTTTTCCTGCTTTGACAATGGAAGACGAATCGGCTTTGGTGTAAACCTTAATTTCAAAATCATATTCAAACAATCCAGCTAAAAGCTCTGTCTGCCAAGAAAATGACTTTGATTCCCTTAAAGAAACCTTTTTATCATAATAGCGATGCCCATTTTGAAGAATAACGAGCTTTATGGATTCATAATCTGGATGACTAACGGCACCAGAAATACTAACCTTGCCAAAGCCATTGCTATCTCGCTCGTAAAATTGAAAATCCTTTGGGAAATTATAAAAGAGGTTTTGGCTAGACACCTTAAAGCCTAACAAAAAGACAAATGAAAAAAGAAAAGCCTTTATTAAGTTCATTGTAAAGCTTCGTCTGAAACAAACTTAAATCTAGCTTATTTTAAACGAGTTTCCGAATGCTCTTTCTTAATCAAGACCCAATATTGTGCCTTCCATTGGTAGAAATCTGATCAAATGAATCGAGACTTTAAAAACTTACTTCACCAGAAGGCATAAAAAAAGCAGGTCTAAAAAGACCTGCTTTCGAAAGGGAGGCAGATGGGGTTCGAACCCACGACCCTCGGCACCACAAGCCGATACTCTAACCAACTGAGCTACAACCTCCATTTTCTAACGGAGTGCAAAGGTAAATTGAATCCTTAAATTCTGCAACAGTTATTTTTGTTATTTTTCAAAGAATTTAAACTTTGCAAATGATCATTATTATTTAATCAAAGGATCCCTAAATTGCATACGCATCAAAATAACCCAAGATGTTCAGATTAGACAAGAAAGTAGCCATAGTAACAGGAGGAGCAAGTGGCATAGGACGTGAAATTTCAAGAAGTTTTGCTAAACAAGGTGCGATAGTGCACATTTTCGAGCTAAATATGGATCTGGCCGAGCGTGAAGCCGATCTCATTATAGCTTCTGGAGGAACCGCATATTGTCACAAAGTAGATGTAGCAAATCATGCGGACGTTCAAAAAAAGATAGATAAAATAAAACTGGTCTCACCCATTAATATTTTAGTAAACAATGCGGGGATTGCACATATAGGAACCGTAGAAAGTACCACAGAAGCAGATTTAGATAAAATCTACGCCGTTAATATCAAAGGTGTTTATAATTGTATTCATGCCTTGATACCCCATTTTAAAGAAAATGGCGGTGGCGTTATTATAAACATGTGTTCTGTAGCAGCTACTGTTGGAATAGCCGAGCGATTTGCCTATTCCATTTCAAAAGGTGCCATTAAAACCATGACCATACAGGTAGCAAAAGACTATGTGAAACATCATATAAGATGTAATTCAATTTCGCCTGCAAGAATTCATACGCCTTTTGTGGATGGCTTCATTAAAAACAAATTCCCTGACAGGCAAGAAGAGGTATTTGAAGAGCTGTCTCAAACACAGCCTATTGGAAGAATGGGGAAACCCTCCGAAGTAGCCGCACTTGCTGTTTACTTGGCTTCTGACGAAGCCGCCTTTAGCACCGGAACAGACTATCCCGTAGACGGAGGCTTCATAACACTTAATACACCATAAAATTCAATATAAATAATAATGAAGTTAATAAGACATGGCGAGCCTGGTAAAGAAAAACCAGGCATCATCTCTCAAAATAATATCCAACTAGACGTTTCTGCCTTCGGGGAAGACTTCAATGAAGCTTTTTTTGAAACAGACGGAATAAGTCGACTGGAAACATGGCTGGCCTCTAATCAAGAATCTTGCCCAACAGTGGCTGAAGGAACTAGATTAGGATCTTGTGTGGCAAGGCCCTCCAAAATAATTTGTATCGGATTAAACTATGCCAAACACGCGGCAGAGTCTGGTATGGCAAACCCTGAACAGCCTGTTGTTTTTTTCAAAGCTACATCTGCTCTTTGCGGACCAAATGACGATGTAGTTATTCCAAGAAACTCTGAAAAAACAGACTGGGAAGTAGAATTGGCTGTTGTTATTGGCAAGAAAGCCTCTTATGTAGACAAAGCAGACGCTATGAATTATGTCGCTGGCTATTGCCTTCATAATGATTACAGCGAAAGGGCTTTTCAGCTCGAGCATGGCGGTCAATGGGTTAAAGGAAAATCAAACGACACCTTTGCTCCTCTTGGACCATTTATGGCCACTAAGGATGAAATTGCTGATCCTCAGAAATTAAACCTTTGGCTAAAACTCAATGACGAAAAAATCCAAGACTCCAATACAGACGACATGATTTTTTACATTGATGAAATCATAAGCTATTTGAGTAATTACATGACTTTACTTCCTGGCGATGTAATTTCTACCGGTACCCCGGCTGGCGTAGGACTTGGCTTTAAACCTGCCAAATACCTTAAAGCAGGAGATAAAATCGAATTAGGGATTGAAGGTCTTGGTGTTCAAAACCAAACGGCTGTGGCTTATTCAAAATAAGCTCCAAATGGTATCATGAGAAAGTCTGTCCAATATAATGGCAGGCTTTCTTTGTTTTAACCCTTTCATTTAAAAGACAATTTAAACCACAACAAGGCCATCCATCCATGGCTTCGATATTACATGAGGGCATGTGCCTATAATAATTACCTTTGCAATCCACTCTTATTATTCTTTTGACAAAATGACCCCAAACCAAACGACCTGCCCTAACTGTGGAAATGTTTTTGATGCCGGTGAGGCACTTCAAAAACACATGGATATTGAGCTTAAAAAACGCATTGCAGAGCAAGAAAAGTTAAGTTCTGAGAAACTAGAGTTTTACAAAAAACAGCTTCAGGAAGAGAAAGCAAAATTTGAGCAAGAGGAAAAAAAGAAAATGTGGGCAATAGCTCAAGCGGAAGCAAAAAAACGAGCTGACGAAAAAAATGCGGTAGAACTTAAAGCTCTCCAAGAAGACAATAAATTGAAGCAGCAGCTTATTCTAGATGGACAAAAGAAGGAGCTTGAACTGATGAAAAAGGAAAACGAATTAAAGTTTAAGTCGGAACAACTTCAACTAAAGTTAGAAAAAGAATTATTAGAGAGAAGCAGAGGAATAGAAGAGAAAGCCAAAAAGCAGAAAGACGAGGAGTTTGAACTGGTCAAAAAGGAATACGAAAAGAAGCTCGAGAACCAAATGAACCTGGTGAAGGAAATGCAGCGAAAGGCCGAACAAGGGTCTATGCAACTTCAGGGTGAAATTCAAGAATTAGAAATAGAATCTATCCTTGGCAGAACATTTCCTTATGATGAAATAGAAGAAGTAAAAAAAGGAATTCGTGGTGCAGATGCTATTCAGACCGTGATGAACGAGTTTGGGCAGGCTTGTGGAAAAATAATCTACGAGAGTAAAAGAACTCAAAACTGGGGTGGAGACTGGATAGAAAAGTTAAAGACAGATCAGAGAGAAACAGGTGCAGAGATAGCCGTTTTAGTGACCCAAACCATGCCCAAAGACATGGAAAGATTTGGTGAGCGTGATGGCGTTTGGGTTTGTGGATATCATGAAATCAAAGGCTTAGTATTTGTCCTCCGCCAAATCTTAATAAGAACCCAGCAAGCAAAATCTGTGAATGAAAACAAGGCAGACAAAATGAGTTTACTTTACAGCTTTCTAACCAGCAGCCAGTTCAAACAACAAATGGAAGCCATAGTGGAAGGCTTCTCTAATTTAAAAAGTGAATTGGATAGAGAGAAAAGAGCCATGCAACGTATATGGAAAGAGCGTGAGGTTCAAATTGAAAAGGTTATAGGAAATACCATAGACATGTATGGAAGCATAAAAGGTATTGCAGGAAACGCCATATCTTCTATAAAATATTTGGAATTGCCTGACGAAAACGAAGAAGATCAATGAACGAGTTTCCGTATTTCATCCCCACAATTAAGCCATTCATAAAAACAATCAGACAAAGTAGGAGTTCTTTGAAAGTTTGGCATTGTTTTGGATTCACGAAACTAATGTAAATTTAAAAACGTGTTGACTAATGAAAAAAATAACCTTACTCTCCGCTTCTCTGGTGCTTTTTGGGCTATCTTCCCAAGCTCAAGAGCCGGAAAAACAAAGCTTATGCTCTAGGAACTTTGACGCCATTTACCAAAAAGTGGAAGATAACTACGCAGGGTGGAGCGAAAAAGTAACCTCTAGAAATAAGAGAAAATTTGACAAAGTCACCGAAGAAACCAAGCAAAGGGTTTCTAAAATAAACGAAGCAGAGGCTTGTTATCATGTTATAAATGATTGGCTTTCGTTTTTCGAGGACGGGCATCTATTTATTAATATCCCAAACCCTTATGTTAAACCAGAAGCTTCCAATGCCCTAGCCAAGCGTGCGTCTAAAGTGGGTACGGTGGCGTTTAAAGGAGAAGATGCCTTCAAAAAATACTTAGAAAAAAACAAGAACCTTCCAGATGTAGTGGGCATTTGGGAAACGGACGACAAAAACTACCGAGTAGGAATTGCTTCTGGCAAGAAAAAAGATAGATATGAAGCCTTTTTACTAAGCAAAAGAGACGAACACTGGACGGCTGGCAAAGTTAAATTTGAACTAAAAGAGATCTCTAAGGACAAATTCGACACCGATTATTATTACGCCGACTTCACTTCTGAAGTCAAGCTAAGCAGGCTGGTAAAAAATTACTTGGTGATTGATGATGTTTATAAATTGCAAAAAATTTACCCAGCACCTAAAGAGGAAATCAACAATGAAGATATCTTAACAAGAATCCCAGAATGGAGGGTTGAAAAAATTGATAATAAGACCGCTTTAATTACACTTCCTCCTTTTACTATTATTGATGCCGCCGACTATATTCTAGAAATGGTCAATAAAAACAAAGGAGTAATAACCAATACAGAGAACCTGATTATCGACCTTAGAAATAATCCAGGAGGAGATGAAAACGCTTTTTCTGCTCTATATCCATTTATTGCTGACAAGCCAATTGTAAGAAAAGGGGGCATGTTTAGAGCGTCTGAAGAAAACCTCATATTACTTTC
Organism: Arcticibacterium sp.; assembly: GCF_055134445.1. Classification (NCBI taxonomy): domain Bacteria; kingdom Pseudomonadati; phylum Bacteroidota; class Cytophagia; order Cytophagales; family Leadbetterellaceae; genus Arcticibacterium; species Arcticibacterium sp. Next base: position 5,525 of record NZ_JBSRVI010000072.1, on the reverse strand, counting down.
TCATGAGCTAGAGTCTATACAGGCTTTCCCAAAGTATAAAAGAATTTTAGCTCCAAAACTTCAGGCAGTAATAGCTTCTATGAAAAATAACATGGGAGAAGACATTCAAGGCCCAGACAAAGTATTTCAATACCTGAGAGCTACGCCGTATCCAAAAAAAGTCGCAATTCTTGTGAACGAAAATACCGCAAGTACGGCAGAAAGTGTTACTTTAGAAGCCAAACAAAGCGATAAGACCGTAATCATTGGTACTAAAACAAAAGGTCTGGCAGATTACATAGAAGTAAGAGATTGGGGTTTACCCGCTTTTGGTTGGAGATTAGCTTTTGGCTTGGCTAAAAGTGCAAGAGATACAAGAATAGATAATAAGGGAATTACGCCAGACGTTAAAATACCAAAGAAAGAAGCAGACTGGGTTAAGTATGCTTCAGAGTACTTGAGCAAAAGCAAATAAATGTCTAAATATTTAAAAAACACTTCCGTCCTTTTAATTTTACTTTTTTCCTTTATTCAGCAAGGAATATCGCAAACTGCGGTTAGAAAAAGCCTTCAAGGAGAATGGGTTAAAAACAAAATCACTTTAGAGGACGGAAGTCCTATATACAATCAGAGCATTTTAAATTCCAGCTTCGGGCTGGAATTTTCTGGTGATAGCCTTATCGTTTCCATTGACGGTATAAACTCTATAAGCACCTATACGGTAAAAGATAGTACCATCAGCTATAGAGGAAATCATTTTAAAATCATTAGACTGGACAATCCTGTTTTAGTCATCTCTCAGGTGGTAGATACAGACGAAGTGGAGCCTATAAAAATAGAAATGTACTACAAGCCCGTTTATGATCTGGGTATAAGCCTAGACTCCTATTTAGCAAAAAACGGCGAGTCTGTTTATATCAATAAACCAGGGCTCGTTGAACCTAAATTCATAGATTCTAGAAGCTCTGCCATAGATTTCATCAATTCAAACTTCAAATACCCTGAATTTAAAAAAGGTGGTTTTGTGGTAAGATTTATTGTCACTAAAACCGGTAAAATTGAAGGTCAAAGAATTATTGCAAGTTCAAACCAGAAGTTTGACCAAAAACTGATTAATGCCGTTAACAAAACCAAAGGCAAATGGCTTCCTGCAAAATATCTAGGCAAAAACGTCAACTGTGAAGTAGAATATAATTTTGATTTGGGCTACTCCAAAACAGCCTACGAACCTAGTGCAGAGGAGGAGAAAAAAGCTGTTGCAGCTGAATACGAAGAAAACGGCAAATATTACTTCGCGGCAAAAAACTATCGTTCGGCCATTTACTACCTCACCAAAGCGATTGAGAACGACCCTTATTCTTTAAGTTCTTATTATCTAAGAGCAGCCTCAAACATCTTTACACAAAAAGTAGATAGTGCTTGTGAAGATTACCTTCAACTAAAAAATTTGGGACAAAAAAGAGCAGAGGGTCTCTATGATAAATACTGCCAAAACCATACGCCAGAAACCAAGGAGTAAGTTATACCGTAGATATGGGTCAATAATCTCTATTTTGCCAATAAAAATTTAGTCGCTTGACTCCTAAAGGAATTTACGTCGTTATTCCAGCCTTTAACGAGGCACTATCAATTGATAAAGTAATAGCCGAAATACCCCATTTCGTGGAAGAAGTGGTGGTGGTTAATAACAACTCTAGTGATCATACTGCGGAATCTGCCCGAAAAGCAGGTGCCACGGTAATAGATGAGCCCAAACAAGGCTATGGCTATGCCTGCCTGAAAGGTTTGGAATACTTAAAAACAAAGTCACCAGAAGTCGTTGTCTTTTTGGATGCCGATTATTCAGATTATCCTGAAGAACTCACTCAAATTATAGCTCCCATCCTTAATGATGGTATGGATATGGTTATTGGAAGCAGAAACTTAGGACAAAGAGAACCAGGCTCAATGACGCCACAGCAAGTTTTTGGAAACTGGCTTGCCACTAAATTGATAAAACTTTTCTTTAATGTTTCTTATACAGACCTAGGTCCTTTTAGAGCCATAAAATACACTGCCTTAACAGAACTCGCTATGGTAGACACTACTTACGGGTGGACGGTAGAAATGCAGTTAAAGGCCGCAAAAAAAGGATTAAAAACAACAGAGGTTCCTGTTAGATACAGAAAACGGATAGGGAAATCTAAGGTATCTGGGACGATTAAAGGAACCATCATGGCCGGATACAAAATCTTATCTTGGATTTTTAAATACGCTCTTAAATAATGGATATAATTTTTCTTATAGCATATTTAATTCCCCTCACTATTATTTTTCTGTATTGCTTGATGCAATTCAGCTTAATCATCTCACATTTTAAGTATAAACCAGCCGAATCTTCCTTAGAGCAAAAGGAGCTACCAATAGTCACTATACAGCTTCCTGTTTATAATGAAAAATATGTGGTCAATAGACTGGTAGATTCTGTCCTCAAAATACAGTATCCTATTTCAAAACTGGAAATTCAGCTACTCGACGACTCCAATGACATCACCACGGAATTATTGGAAGCTAAGGTAAAAGAATACCAAGCTCTCGGTTTTGACATTACTTTAATTAGAAGACCTGATAGGGTTGGTTTTAAGGCTGGAGCCTTGAAATATGGATTAGAAACAGCCAAAGGCGAATTTATTGCCATTTTTGATGCCGACTTTATTCCTTCAGAAGACTTTCTCCTTAAAACTGTCCCTCTCTTTCAAGACCCGAAAGTAGGTGTGGTACAAACCCGCTGGGAGCATATCAACGAAGATTATTCTCTACTCACGAAATTGCAAGCCTTTGGCTTAGACGCCCATTTCTTTATAGAACAACCAGGGCGTTCAGCAGCCAATCATTTCATTAACTTTAATGGCACCGCAGGGGTATGGAGAAAGGAAACCATTGAAGACGCTGGTGGCTGGTCTCCTGACACGCTCACAGAAGATTTAGACCTGAGTTATAGAGCACAACTAAAAGGATGGAAATTTGAATACCTCCGCGAATTGGAATCTCCTGCGGAACTTCCGGTAACATTACCTGCTGTAAAATCACAGCAATACAGATGGATGAAAGGCGGTGCAGAGTGTTTCATGAAAAATGCCGGCAAGATAACTCGTGCCAAAAACATGGGATTTGGCACTAAACTCCATGGCTTCTACCACTTATTAAACAGCTCCATATTTATAAGCGTGATGGCCCTAGCCTTCTTTAGTATTCCTTTGGTTTTAAACACTCATATTTTCTCCAAATACCATAGAATAGTGAACTTGACCACCCTTTTTCAGGTCAATTGGCTTATACTAGGTTCCTTTTATTGGCTAGCCTTTAAGCGTAAAAACAATTCGTTTTTTGCTTTTGCTAAAAGATTCTTTCTCTTTTTGGTCTTTATGATGGGACTATCGTTACATAATACCATAGCTGTGGTAGAAGGTTTGATGGGCAAGAAAACACCTTTCGTAAGAACCCCAAAGTTTAACGTAGTCAACAAAACAGATTCTTGGAAAGGGAATATATATTCTATCAAGAAAATATCCTTTATAACATGGCTAGAAGGGCTTATATCCTTAACCTTCCTATTTATGCTCTACCTAGATTTCCAAAAACAATTATACGGCATGATGCCCTTCCATTTTATGGTTTTCTTGGGATATGCAGTTATTGCGTTTTATACGGTCAAACATTCCCTGTTTGAAGCATAGCTACAAAATACCTTCCTGAAAAGTAATTTCCTTCACCAGTTTAGTGGCATTGAAGTAAACAGCCATAGAATAAGAATTAGAAGGCTTTGAAACGCTTTCGCATTGCGGCCCCTTTTCTAAAAAGTAGATAAAGACCTTTTGGTTTCTAGCATCTAGCATTTGCAGGTCGTATCTTCCTAAGGTAGAAAACATATCATTTTCTGAATGACCCAGAAGTGAATCCTTATTCGCTATGAGAGCATCTTTAAGAGACGCTCTTTTTCCTTCACAAGCATTCCTGTCAGACCTAAACTCCTCCGAACTAAAAGACGTGCCTAAATCTACTGGTTTTGACCTGCAAGAAGCCAAGAAGCCAAGAATGGCAAAAAATGACAAATACTTCATTTCTGAAAAGAACCCACAAGGCTATTTACAATACTTAAGATAAAACTAAAAATCAATGGCTGAATGAAACCAGTCACACCAAAGCCTCCAATGAGGGCATCACAGATATAAACTATAAATACGGTAACTACAAAATAAAACAAACCCAGCGTAAGAATAGTAATTGGCAAAGAGAGGATCGTCAATATCGGCTTGACAAAAGTATTAAGGATACTCATTACCAATGCCACTATAATGGCGGTCGTTAGTGAGTCAACAGAGATGTCTGGAAGGAGGTTTGGTATCTGAAATACCACTAAACCCACTAGTATTAATCTTATTACGTAATTAATCATATTTGTATTATTTATGTCTGCTAATCAAGACATCGATAACCTCATCCAGCTCAATGTCTTTGGCTTCTAAAAGTACAAGATAATGATACATTAAATCTGCAGCTTCTCCTAAAAATAAATCCTTATTATCGTCCTTGGCTTCAATCACCAATTCCACTGCTTCCTCTCCTACTTTCTGTGCCACCTTATTAATGCCTTTGGCAAAAAGGCTACTGGTGTAAGATTTCTCGGACGGATTTAATTTTCTATCATGAAGCGTTCTTTTTAGATGGTCTAAGAAACCTACTTTCCCTGTGTTGGACTCTTGCCAGCAAGTATCGTCTCCTGTATGACAAGTAGGACCGTCTGGCAAAGCTTTTATAAGGATAGTATCTTCATCACAATCTATAGCTATAGATTTCAAATGGAGAAAGTTTTTAGAGGTTTCCCCCTTTGTCCACAATCTTTTTTTGCTTCTACTAAAAAATGTTACGATTTTTTCAGCCAATGTTTTTTCATAGGCTTCTTCATTCATATAGCCTAACATGAGGACCTTTAGCGTATGAACATCCTGAACCACAACGGGTAACAGGCTATCTGGACTTTTAGAGAAATCAGGTTTTCTTGTCATATCATTATCTTTGAGCCACAAAAGTACGTTTGCTAAAAGAGAAAAGAAGAAAAATATTTAAAAAATGTCTTGACAAATAAAAACCTTCACTTATCTTTGCAGCTCAATTACAAGCAAAAGTAGCTCAGTTGGTAGAGCGTAACCTTGCCAAGGTTAAGGTCGCGGGTTCGAGACCCGTCTTTTGCTCGAAAATAAAGCTCCCATAGTATGGGGGTTTTTTTTTCAAACAGGACTTCGTCCGCCGGGGTGGTGGAATTGGTAGACACGCAGGACTTAAAATCCTGTGAGCCGAAACGCTCGTACGGGTTCGACCCCCGTCCCCGGTACAATCTATGAAAATAACATCATAGTAAGAACAAAAAAAGAAGAGTATAACAGCCTTGCAAATAGGAAGTTATACTCTTTTTGTTTTCAGATGTTATATTCTCGTTTATCTCTTTTTTGGACCAAGAACAAAAGTTGGGGGATAGCTGTTAAATTCTGAATTTTGGAGAAATTTAA
>NZ_JBSRVI010000071.1:0-12615 GCF_055134445.1 Arcticibacterium sp. | reverse complement strand
CTTTACGGTGGAGAGCCAGCTAACTTCCTAGACGTAGGCGGTTCTGCTAACGCTGTAACGGTAGAAGCTGGTTTCAGAATTATCTTAAAAGACCCAAATGTTAAAGCGATTTTCGTTAACATTTTTGGTGGTATTGTAAGATGTGATAGAGTAGCTACAGGTATTGTTGAGGCTTACAAAACTATAGGAGAAATTCCAGTCCCAATTGTAGTAAGACTACAAGGAACAAATGCAGAAGAAGGTGCTGCAATTATCAATGAATCAGGTTTAAAAGTATTTTCTGCAGTGAAATTGAAAGATGCTGCCGAATTGATTCAAAAAGTTTTAAATTAAGAAGAATTACTTCTAATATTGACTCCGTGAATAAACCATTCACGGAGTTTTTTATGATACAAATCTGGAATGAAGTAAGAGGCCTAGCAAAAAGATTTCTTGACCTAGAATCTGATAGAGCCTCCTATAATGAAATTATTGAGCGTATAGAGGCTGGGGTAGAATTTAGAGGTACCAACCTCTGGATTTTAATGTTTGCCATCATAGTGGCCTCTGTGGGTTTAAATATGAACTCCACTGCTGTCGTAATTGGAGCCATGCTTATCTCGCCATTAATGGGTCCCATTATTGGATTGGGTTTAGGTGTCGGGATTTATGATTTTCAACTTATCAAAAGGTCCTTCAGAAGTTTGGCCACTGCGGTTATAATCTCCGTATTAGCCTCTGCCCTATATTTTGCCTTGTCACCTATCAGTGATGCACAGTCGGAATTACTTTCTAGAACTACTCCTACGGTTTGGGATGTTATCATCAGTTTTTTTGGTGGTTTAGCGGGAATAGTAGCTTTCACTAGAAAAGATAAAAGCAATGCCATTCCTGGTGTGGCCATTGCCACAGCCTTAATGCCACCGCTATGTACGGCTGGTTATGGCATAGCTACAATGAATTTGGCCTACTTTTTAGGTGCTTTCTATTTGTTTTTCATCAATAGCGTGTTTATTAGTATTTCCAGTATGATTATCATACGTTTCTTGAAAATACCTAGCAAGAAATGGGTAGATGAAGCACGCCAAAAAAAGATGCGTTCCTATGTGTTTGTTGTTGCTGTTGTGACCTTAGTGCCAAGTGTATTCATGGCCGTTGATATTGTGAAACGAAGTATTTTTGCTCGAAACGCTAGTAATTTTATAGATAATGAGTTTAATTATAAAGATTCCAATGTCATAGAAGAGCAAATCACTCCTAAAGTGAACAAAATAGAAGTATACTTATTTGGTTCACCCCTTCCTGAAAGTGAAATTGACAGGTTAAAATCAGAGTTATCTGATTATAATTTGGAGGGTGCTGAATTGATTATTAGGCAGAATCAACAGAATCTTGATCTACCTGACGCTGAAAGTATGAGGACAGGAATTATTGAAGATTTATACCGGAGGAATGAGGAATTGGTTAAAAATAAAGATGAAAAAATCAGTCTACTGGAAAAAGAGTTATCTTCATTTAAAAGTAACCAACTCATCCAAGATGATGTCTGTAAGGAATTAGAGGTTCAATATCCGAAAATAGTAGCAAGTGCCTTTAATACCATGATAGTGCATCATAAAGATGCCCCAAAGGATACTGTAACCATGTTTTACATTCATTCAGCGTCCCCTATAAGGACCTCCGATCTTAATAAAATGAAAGCATGGTTAAAAGTTAGGTTGAAAACGGATAAAGTAAATATTGTTCAAAATTGAAAAAACTAAAAGACATTCTAGACTATACCTTTTTCCAATATAAGGATTACCACTTTGACTTGGCACACGTTATGATTGTGCTATTGATTATATTAATCACAAGACTGATAATCTTATCTTTTAAAACTGTTTTAAATAGATTGGTAAAAAGGGAAAGAATAGATGCTAGAAATAGTCAAAGTTTCCAATTACTCTTTAAATACTTTATATCCACTTTAGCTTTTGTGCTCATTTTAGAAACGCTTGGCGTAAGGGTTACTATACTATTGGCAGGTTCTGCCGCTTTACTGGTTGGTTTAGGATTAGGCCTACAGCAAATATTTTCTGATATCGTTTCGGGTATTTTCCTACTGGTAGAAGGTAGCGTAAAAATTGGAGACATTATGGAGGTGGATGGCGGGTTAATAGGAAAAGTGACTAAGATTAACCTCAGAACCAGTGAAATACAAACAAGAGAAGGTATTATTATCATAGTACCAAATCATAAGTTCATTGTAGAAAACGTGGTCAACTGGAGCCACAATGCTACATTAACGAGATTCTCGGTAACAGTAGGTGTATCCTATGATAGCAATCCCGACAAGGTTAAAGAAATACTCTCTATGTGTGCCGCAGAACATCCAGATATTACCATCACTACCATTAACCCCGCTGTAGTTCGCTTAGTTAACTTTGGAGATAGTTCTCTAGATTTCCAATTACTTTTCTGGAGCAGAAATGGCTTTTTAATTGAAAATACTAAGTCGGATTTGAGATTTATGATTGTCCGTAAATTCAGAGAGAATGGCATTGAAATACCATTCCCTCAGCGTGACCTACATTTTAAAAACGGAATTCCTCCGAAATAATTCTTTACTTATTTTCCTCCGTAAGCGTAATAATATTTCATAGCCTTTGGAAGCAATGCTTCTAAATCAGCAATTCTTTGAGCATCCGCAGGATGTGTCGATAGTAATTGTGGCGGTTTTTGCGAACCTTCACCTGCCTTTGCCATTCTCTTCCAAAACGCCACAGCTTCTGAAGGATTATATCCTGCCATGGCCATAAATATTAACCCTAACTGATCCGATTCAGATTCTTGTTTTCTACTGTTAGGTAACACACCACCTAGTTGCGTACCTATACCTAATACTTGTCCGGCTGTATTCATAACCTGCTCATTATTGGTAATCACTCCAGCAGCTACCGCTCCAACTTGAGTAAGCCCCTGAGCCACCATGGCTCTGCTCATTCGTTCTCTACCATGCTCTGCAATAGCATGAGCTATTTCGTGTCCCATAACCACGGCTATACCATCCTCAGACTCACAAATGGGTAAAATCCCTGTGTAAAAGCAAACCTTTCCGCCTGGCATACACCATGCATTGACTTGACTATTTTCCACAGTAATAAACTCCCATCTATAACCATCAATGGCCGAACTGTAATTATTCTGTATTAAATAATCCTCTACAGCCTTCTTAATTCTAGAACCTACTCTAGCCACTTGTGCTGCATCGGCTTTTCTCAATGGAACTACCATGGAAGTGTCTTTAAAACCTTTATACTGTGCAAAACTCAATTCCATCATCTGGTCTGAAGAAACCATACCAACAAACTGCTTGCGGTTTGTCAGAGGTACTCTCTGGCAAGACATGGCTATAAAGCCAAGGGCAAAAACTCCGAGAAATAAATTTTTCATTCTTTTCATAATAAGGTGCAATTCTTTCTAAAAATATTAAGCGTTTGTTTATTCTGTATTTGGTAAATTTGTGAAAAAGATACGTAAGAAAACGAAAAAGGATGAAAATTATCTGTGTAGGAAGAAATTATGTTGATCACATCGAAGAGCTAAAAAATGATTTCCCTACGGCTCCCGTTATTTTCTCTAAACCTGATTCAGCAATCTTACGGAAAAACGAGGCATTTTATTATCCTACTTTCTCAAATTCTATCCATCATGAGGTAGAAGTCGTATTGAAAGTTTGCAAGCTTGGGAAAAATATTCAAGAGAAATTCGCTCATAAATATTATGACGAAATAGGCTTAGGTATAGACTTTACCGCACGTGATATTCAGTCTGAGTTAAAGCAAAAGGGTTTACCATGGGATCTGGCCAAAGGCTTCAATGGCTCCGCTCCTATTTCTGAGTTCTTCCCTAAGGAAAACTACGATATGAAAAATTTGAATTTTAACCTTGAGGTTAATGGAGAAAATAAGCAAATAGGAAACACTTCTAAGATGATTTACTCGTTTGACTATCTGATTAGCTTCATTTCACAATACTTTACGCTTAAAATTGGTGATTTAATTTTTACAGGTACGCCAGCAGGAGTAGGAGAAGTAAAGGTAGGTGACAATCTCAAGGGATATCTTGACGGTTCTATAATGTTTGATTTTGATGTAAAATGAGCTTAACTGGCTTTTCTATAATATATTATTTGTTTCTATTCTTTCCATTTCTGACTGCAGAAAAAGAGGTGGTTCAGGAGGTTGCTGACCCATATGTAAAAGGATACTTTATCTTTCCATTGAGTCCAGGAGTTACTACTTCATTGTCTGGCTCTTTTGGAGATTTAAGGTTTAACCATTTTCATGCTGGCCTAGATATTAGAACTGGCGGACAAGAAGGTAAAAGCATTTATGCAGCCGCTGAAGGCTATGTTTCTAGAATTAACGTATCCACTGGAGGCTACGGAAATGCACTTTACATTACACATCCAAATGGTTTAACCACGGTATATGGTCATTTAAAGGAGTTTTCGGAACCCATAAAGAAAATACTTTTGGCCGAGCAATACAGGTTGGAAGATTTTTCGGTAGATCTAGTGCTTGACCCCGTTACTTTACCTGTAAAAAAGGGTGAGTTAGTAGCGTTTTCTGGTAATACAGGCGGTAGTGGTGGGCCACATCTACATTTTGAAATAAGAGACGAACAAGAAAACACCTTGGATCCCGCTCTTTTTGGCTTTAAAGAAATAAAAGACAACACTGCCCCAGTAGTAGAGTTTATAAGTTTAAAGTGTCTTTCTGCCGACGCCAGAATTAATGGTGTTTTTGGTACTTTCGACTTCCCCGTATCCAGAAATAGTGCTGGCGAATATTTCATAAACCGAAGCATCAAGGTTTGGGGAGATATTGGCGTGGAAATTTATACCTATGACAAAGCAGAAACCAGCCCATTTAGGCTTGGAATTAAATACCTAGAAGTTAAAAAGGATAAGATTTCGGAGTACAAATTTGTGTTAGATAAACTTGCTTTTCATAACAAAATAGACATGAATCTGCATACGAACTATCAAAGAATGGTGGAGGATAATGAAAAGCTGCACAAAGGATATTATGAAGAGGGAAACGATCTTGGCTTTTATACCTATAATGATAAAAGGGGACTATTAAGCTTTAGAGATAATATAAACCATGATATTAATGTAACTATCAAAGACACTTATGAAAATGTGCGTTACATCAACTTCTCTTTAACAAGTGACGAGTTAGAAGACAAAACCATTCCGAGCGTTCTAAAGTATAATGAACCTAATGAAACCACTGTTTCAGGTAGTTTCTTAAAGATTGTTAGAAAAAAATCTGGTAAAGGTTTTAGGCTAGTAGACGGTAATTTTGCCAAAGAGATTGCTCCATCTTATGGAAATGACACGGAAGAGACATTTATCATTGACCTGAAAGAAAACTATTTTAGCAGTTTTATGGATGGTGACCAAACATACCCTTCTCCTGTTACCGTTGAAGTTTCTAAAAGATTTAATAAAATAAAGGAGAAGAACTTTGAAATCGATTTTAAAAACGCCCTTTATCATCCCTTGTACATTAGTATAAACGCCAACGACCAAGAATTAAAATTAGATAGAGACATTCATCCAATTAGAAACCGGTTTGAAACCAAATGGAAGGTAGCAAATACAAATATTGACCCGGAAAAAGATAAGGTTTATCTTACAAGTGGAAGGCGTCCAAAATACATTGGAGGGCAATGGGAAAAAGAATCAATTGTTTTCCAACCGAAGGAATTCGGTGAATATGGAATACTTCGTGATGTTGTAAAACCCGTAATTACCGCCAAAACAGTTAACTCCAGCAGATTACTTTTTTATATCAATGATGCATTATCGGGCATCAAGTCTTTTGAATGCCGCGTTAATGGCAAATGGGTGCTTATGGAGTATGAATACAAAAACGGTACAATCTGGTCTGAAAAGCAATTTAACGAACCATTTTCTGGTGAATTGGAGTTAAAAGTTACAGACCAATGCGGAAACCAAAATATTTACAAAACAACAATCTAATAATGGCACTAAAAGTAGGCGACAAGGCTCCCGAATTTGAAACAATTGATCAAAACAGTAAAATCGTAAAGTTATCTGATTTTCAAGGTCAAAAAGTAGTCATTTACTTTTATCCAAAAGATAATACACCTACTTGCACGGTTCAGTCATGTAATATTCGAGATAATTATCAAACCTTTTTAGATCAGGGAATTAAAGTTTTCGGAATAAGTACGAGTGGCTTAAAGGCTCATCAAAACTTTATTGAAAAGTTTGATTTACCGTTTGACCTTTTATTAGATACGGAGCATGAAATCACAGACTTATATGGTGTATGGCAAGAAAAAAAGACCTTTGGTAAAACTTATATGGGAACCGTTAGAACCACATTTGTACTCGATAAAAACGGTGTTATTGAAAACATTATAGACGATGTTAAATCCAAAGAACACTCCGAGCAAATCCTCAATTAATAAGTGTCAATAAGACAATTAATTGAATTTAAGCTTTCATTTGTGTAGTAAATCCCTATTTTTGTGCAGTTTTTCAATTCAAAATCAATATTTTAAATGCAAATCAAAGAACTTCAGGACGTAGCCTCTCAGGTCAGAAGAGATATCGTACGCATGGTACACGGTTGTGCTTCTGGGCACCCAGGTGGCTCTCTTGGCTGTACAGATTTGCTGGTAGCTTTATACTTCCAGCAAATGAAAATCAATAATAGAAAAGGAAAAGGCGGTAATTTGTCTTTTAAAATGGACGGCGAAGGAGAAGATTTGTTCTTCCTTTCTAATGGTCACATCTCGCCTCTTTTCTATTCAGTACTTTCTAGAAGAGGTTATTTTGAAGCATCTGAAATGGCCACTTTTAGAAAATTAGATTCTAGACTTCAGGGGCATCCGACGACCCATGAAGGTCTTCCTGGTATTAGAGTAGCCTCTGGTTCTCTTGGTCAGGGTATGTCTGTGGCTATTGGAACAGCACTTGCCAAAAAATTAAACGGAGACGATAAAACCGTTTACGTTTTAATGGGAGACGGTGAGCAGCAAGAAGGACAAGTATGGGAAGCAGCACAGTTTGCCCCACATCATAAAGTAGATAACCTGATCGCTATCATTGACTATAACGGTCAGCAGATTGATGGTTCCACAAACGAAGTGATGAACAACCTTGATTTGAAAGCTAAATACAAAGCTTTTGGATGGAGAGTTATGGAAATTGCTGATGGTAATGATATGGAGCAAGTGGTGAAAGGTTTGCGTAAAGCCAAAAGAATTTCTGGAAAAGGCGTACCTATCATGATCTTGATGAAAACTGAAATGGGAGCTGGTGTAGACTTTATGATGGGAAGTCATAAATGGCATGGTATTGCTCCAAACGATGAGCAATTGGCGGCCGCTTTAGCTCAATTACCTGAAACTATAGGAGACTATTAAAACCTGAACATATCATGAAGAAATATACATATACAGAAACGCAAGATACACGTTCGGGTTTTGGAGATGGCATGACCGAACTAGGAAGAACTAACCCTAAAGTTGTCACGCTATGTGCAGACTTAGTGGGTTCTTTAAAAACTGCCACTTTTATCAAAGAAAACCCAGAGCGTTTTTTCCAGACTGGTATTGCAGAAGCAAACATGATGGGCATAGCCGCTGGTTTAACTATTGGAGGTTACATTCCTTACCCTACCACTTTTGCCAACTTTGGCTCTGGTAGAGTTTATGACCAAATCAGACAATCAATAGCTTATTCTGACAAAAACGTCAAAATAGCGGTTTCTCATGCGGGCCTTACGCTTGGAGAAGATGGTGCTACCCACCAAATTCTAGAAGATATAGCAATGATGAGGGCCATGCCAAACATGACGGTTATTAATCCTTGTGATTATAATCAGACTAAAGCTGCTACTATTGCTTTAGCTAGCCACGTAGGCCCAGCGTATTTACGTTTCGGTCGTCCGAAAGTGCCGGTTTTTACTGACCCAAATCAAAAATTTGAGATTGGTAAGGCATGGATGGTAAACGAAGGTACGGATGTCAGCATATTTGCAACTGGTCATCTCGTTTGGGAAGCTATTCAAGCTGGTGAAGCTTTAGCAGAAAAAGGAATCAGTGCGGAAATTATCAACATTCACACGATTAAGCCTTTAGATGTTGCGGCCATTTTGAAATCTGTTCAGAAAACAAAATGTGTGGTAACTTGCGAAGAGCACCAAGCAAACGGCGGATTAGGAGATGCTGTAGCACAAGTTTTAGCTAAGAACTTTATTGCTCCTCAGGAGTATGTAGCTGTAGAAGATTCATTTGGTGAGTCTGGTAAGCCAGAGCAACTGATGGAGAAATATGGTTTATCTTCAAATAACATTGTAGAGAAGGCTCTAAAAGTTATCGGAAGAAAGAATTAAGAATAAATTCCTATTTTTAGGGGTTTTCCAATTCAAAAATTGGGAAACCCCTTTTTTTTATGAAGACAGAAGAAATAATAAAACAACTCCTACTAAACGAAGAATCTCATACAGAAGCCTTCCAGCTCATCTTAAAAGAGTATAAGGAAAGACTTTATTATTTGATACGTAAGATTGTCATAGACCATGACGATACCGATGATGTACTTCAGGAGGCCTTTATCAAAATCTGGAAGAACCTTGATAAGTTTAGAGGTGACGCTAGTCTGTACACATGGCTTTATAGAATTGCTACGAAATGAGGCTCTTACTTTTTTAAGAAGGAGAAAAGACGCTAAGAATATCTCAATGGATGAAAATCCTGAACTTATGAACCTCTTGGAATCTGGCAATAATAGTTTTCAAATGTCTGGTGATGAAATAGAAATGAAACTGCAAAAAGCTGTCTTACAACTACCTGAAAAACAGCGAATAGTGTTTAATCTAAAGTATTTTGAACATATGACCTACGATGAAATTTCTGAAGTTACAGAAACAAGTGTTGGTGGCTTAAAGGCCAACTATCACTCTGCCAAAAAGAAAATTGAAGATATTTTAGGAGGGCACTAAACCTTTGAGTCTTATTTACATCTAATAGACCGTGGATAACAAGAATAAAAATATAGATAAGCGACCAAAAGAATCACTGGACACTGAAAACTACTTTAAGTCTTTGGAAGAAAGCATTTTGGCCAAAACTATGGGAACAGGCTATCACCTTCCATTAGGTTTAACGCATCCCTATGTAGCTCCTAAAGGTTATTTTGAAGCACTAGAGACAGATATAATGTCTCTAACCTCTTTAAATTCATTCCAGCTTACCAATGACATTCGTCACCCTTTCAAAGCTCCTGATGGCTATTTTGATGCTTTAGAAGCTAAGGTTCTTGATTCGACAGCTACTTCGGGAGCCTATCAGTTGGTAGAAAATATTGGTCATCCTTTTACTGCTCCTAAAGGCTATTTCGAGTCCTTGGAAAGTAAAATTTACCAGAGCACTATGAACATCCAGCATGAACCTAGCTCTCCTTTCAAAGTTATCTGGAAAAGTTATGGTGCCTTTATTAGACTTGCAGCTGCTTTAATTTTAGTTGGAAGTGTGGCTTTAGGTATTTATAATAATGCTGCTAAATCTACCACTGAAGAGTTAACCCTGGCTGAACTTAACTCAGACGCTATTCTTTCCTACTTAGAAGAAGAAAACTTTGTTTTAGATGATTTTAGTGAGCTGGATGCTCCAACAGAGTTAGAGGCAACAGACTATTCAAGTATGGATGATTTGACGGAGGATGAGCTTTTACAATTAATTGATTTTCAATTTACTGATGAGATATAATTCTATGAAAAACACTTATTTCCTAAGTTTAATTTTAATCCTTTCTAGCATGGTTTCTACTTATGCACAAAAAGGAAATGCAAACATGGAAAGAATCAAAGCTATGAAAGTGGCCATGATTACCGAAAAGCTAGAATTAACAGAAAGTCAAGCCAAAACCTTTTGGCCTACCTATTATAAATTTGAAGGTGAAAGACGCCAGATCAATAGAGCTGTAAGAGAAAAAATGAGGTCTGGCAGTTCTCAGGATTTAAGCGAAGCGGAGGAAATAGCTATGCAAGACGAAGTTTTTGAACTAAAATCTGAAGAGGCTGAATTGGCAAAAAAATATAGACCTCAGTTTTTGAAGTCTATATCTGCAAAACAATATTCTGACCTAGTTCTTGCAGAAAAGCAGTTTAATCAAATGCTTTTGCGAGAGCTTAATGAAAGAAGAAGAGAAAAAAGAGACAAGTAACGTTTCCCTATCTTGCGGGCACCAAAACGCCATCCGCTATAAAAGTGAGGGCTATTTCTGGCTCAGTTATGGCTTCAATTTCGGCTTTACTTTTACCAGCGTCTTTAGCGTAATGTCTCAACTCAGATACTGATGTTTCTGTTATTTCGGGTTTTCCTTTAAATACCACTTTAGTTCCTGCTAAGTTTTTAGGAACAAAGAAACCGTAGTCTTTGAAAGTAACACGCATGGTCTTGCCATTCTCTAGATTCACGGTCATCCAGCATCCTTTTGCTTGACATACCGCATTTACTTCTCCTTCCACCTCCAAATTTTCTGTTTGAGACAGATCCATTTTCTTCAAATCCGAAGCTTGCGTGGTCTTTGTCTTCTCAAATGCATCACCATAGCTTTTAAAGTTTTGTGCTAATGAGCCAACCGAAAAAATGGCTATTGCCGATAGGGTTAAAATTATTCTTTTCATTATTTGATTCTTTTAGAACGCATGGCCTTCGTTTGTGCCAAGTCTTGATTATTTATAAACGTACAATACTCCTCCGATTCTATTCCAAAAATGGCCATCTTCCCATCCTCATTATTGTGAACACCCCATCCATATCTCTTTGTCAAAGGAGAAGCTCTAAAACACGGCTGTCCTTTTGAAAAGAACTGCTCTCTGGCTTCGCTCCATTCACTTTCAGGTATTTCATTTTTTATTGTAAATACCTTAAAAAGAACATCGTCAGACGTAAATTGGTACGGATGTTCATAAACCATTTCAAACTGCATATTGGCAATGGATTTCTTTTCCCCTTTTAATGGAGGGATCTCAGCCGCTTCTGCTGAGCAATCTTCGGCAATCTGAATAAAGGTGTTATAATAATTTGTAGTGCTCATTTCATTCAATTAAAAACTTCTACCCAACCTTTGCATATTTCACTATTCTCTAATTTCAATTCATAAAAATAGGTTCCTGGCTCCACTCCTTCCCCCCATGAATTATCGTAAACCGAGTTTTCATAGACCAATTTACCCCATCTATTAAAAATATTCAAATGGGCATTAGGAAAACCTATTACAAAGGTATCATTTTTACCATCTTGGTTCGGAGAAAAAGCATTAGGAATAAAACCATCATCCTTTGGAATCACGAGCGTCTTCTCCGACTTAAATTCACATCCAATATCACTAGTGGCTATAAGATTTACCAAATAATCTCCAGGCTGAGGATAGACAATTTGACGTGGAGATTCTTCAATAATAGTAGCTCTATCTCCCAAAGACCAACGATAAGATACGCCACCTGATGAGAGGTTTTCAAAATTTATCTCTAAGGGTGCATCACAATGATAGTCCAGTGCATATAGAAAATCTGAAACCACAGATTTATCTACTTTTAAGGAAACCTCCTTACTCAAAATGCAACCGTCGCTATAAAACCCATTCACCTTATAAATGCCGTCCTGTTGAAGAATAAAACTTAATTCCTTCTGGTTTAGCTCATTTTTATCTGGGGTAGTCCATATAAAATAATCTGCCAAACCCTCTGCCGAAATAAGCACCTCTGTCCCTTCACATAAGACCATGTTTGGACTTACTTTAAAGTCACTTTTATCATCCTCTACAGTTAAGGTAATATCCTTTTTAATAACACATTCGCCATTGCCAATCAAAACTGAAAAAAGTGTGGTTTCTTTTATAGAAGTTTTCGGGTTAGATATTTCAGAATTATCTAATAAAGCTTTTGGAGACCACTGATAGGTTAAACCACCACTCGCATATAATTGTACCTCTGTACCATAACATACCGACGAGTCTTGCATAATTTCATTTTCAAACGAAACCACTTTGATGTCTCTAAAAATGGAGTCCGATTTAGCACAAGAAACATTATTAAAAGCTTCCAACTTCACCTTATATTCCCCGACTTCTGGAAAATCATAAACCAGCTCCTGCTTCCTTGAAATAACCTCATTATTAAGCGACCATTGATACGTTAAGCCACCTCTACTCTTATTATTAAAATTAACTTTAGAACCTAAGCAGACCACCGTTGGATTGACGTTGCCGTTTTCTTCTAGATCAAAATCTGCGTTTAGAATATCGATGTCGAACTTAAAAGCCGCCATGTTACAGTTACCGCTTTTATGTGTTTTTTCATAACCATTATCTGTAGGAAAATCTACAAAACCGCCAGCCTTACATACACAAGCCGAATGATAAATAATTCCATTTTTATCAAATCTACATGTTCCTCCGTCCAGATGGTCGCCACGTTCTTCGTTAGCGTTTGTAGGGGCTTGTGAGCCGAAAAAGGTGCCATAAAGCAAAGATTTAGCGTTTGCTTCGAAAATGGCGAAGTAATAATTACTGCCAGTCGTTTCTTTGCGATAAGCATTGGA
>NZ_JBSRVI010000070.1:0-9716 GCF_055134445.1 Arcticibacterium sp. | reverse complement strand
AACTTGTGCTAAGCTAAAAAAGGATAATTAAAAGGGACTCATTTTCTAAAATGGAGAGTATGAGCTTGTCTTGGAAATGTCATTTCATGTCAAGTCTGGGGCTTTTAAGCAGCTAAGCTGCTAGCTTAGAAGATCGGTGTATGTCATTCGTCCGACATGTTGTTCCATTTTACAATATGCTTAGTGTTCCGCCCAAAAGTCCTACCATCTTTCCCATTGGAGGGTAAACAAAAGTTTCGGATTTTAATGGCGTTTTAATATGCTTCATTTGTATAAACACGGGATAGTTATTTTCTCTAATGAGCTGATGTCATTTTAGTTTTAAAATAGTCTTTATCCTATCCCTCTGTCTTAATTGATGGCGAAAATGCATTTCTATAAATTGTTGCCATTCCATAGCATTAAAATAATTTAAACCTGGATGCTTTGTTTTACCATAGAACTTACTGTTTAAAATTTGACTGTCATAATATATAATTGTCTCTTTTAATTTAGCAAGCGAACTCAAAATTTCTTCTTTGCTATTGGGCTGACAGGTGTTATTATTAGAAGGGGGACCTTCAATTAAATCATTAGGAAATTCATTATTGAAAAACATCGTTTTGGCATTTTCTGTCATTTCTTCCGTTGCATTTTCATTATTAGAAAGGCAAATGGTAATCTGTTCAAGAAAATAATTCGTGGAGTCTATTAGATGAACACAAACTTGCCCTAGTGACCAACTATTTTGTGAATATTTAGAGCATATTTGTTCAAAGCTGTATTGTTCTATATCATTTATCCAAACATCAATTGTATTTTTAATTTCTCCGCTTGTCATTTTTTTATCCTTAGTATTCTGATAGATTTTGCGAATCACTTCTCAATGACCACTCGTATTGGTGTTTATCCGCCTTAATGGCTTAAGTTGCGTCTATATCTCTTATATATTCGTTTGTAAGTGTTTGTTTTCGGATAGTTGTATCCGTTCAAAAAGTGAAATTGGAGAAATTTCTTGGTACCACCAAAAGCATTTATTTTTCGGCAATTAGGGGTTGTTAATACAGAAAGAAGAATCTAGTTTAGTAAAAGTTTGATGCTTATTTAAAGCTAAGCAAATGATAAGCCTGTGTCGCTATCTCTAACTCTTCATTTGTAGCTATGACTAGCGTTTTAACCTTAGCCGTTTTAGAGCTTATGTCTAGGAAGTCATCCAACTTTTGGTGGTTAGTTTCCAGGTTTATCTCCATGCCTAGATAGTCCATATCCTTACAGATTTTGGCCCTCAAAACACTAGAATTTTCTCCGATTCCAGCCGTGAAAACGATGGCATCAAGACCATTCATGGCAGCCGCATAAGCTCCAATGTACTTTTTGATGCGGTAAGCGTTCATTTCTAGTGCCAAAATACTATTCTCGTCACCAGCTTCGGCGGCTTTTTGTATATCTCTGAGATCCATAAAACCCGTTAAGCCAAGCATGCCGCTTTCTTTGGTCAGCAGATGGTTTACTTTATCTAAATCATAACCTAGCGTGTTAACCATATAAAATATGAGGCTGTGGTCTATATCACCACTTCTGGTTCCCATGATCAATCCAGCCGACGGCGTAAATCCCATACTGTGATCTATACTTTTTCCATTTTCTATCGCCGTCATACTGCAGCCGTTGCCAAGATGAATCGTAATGATTTTGCTCTTGGCTGTGCCTAAATAATCTTGGGCTTTTTTAGCCACATATTTATGACTTGTCCCATGAAAACCATACAGCCTTATTCCCTCTTGCAAGAGCATATTGGGGATAGCATATTTAAAGGCTTTCTCTGGAATAGTTTGATGAAATGCCGTGTCAAATACCACCACTTGAGTAGCTTTAGGGAAAATTTGCTCTGCAATTTCAATGCCTTCTAAATTGGCAGGATTATGCAATGGAGCTAAAGAAAAGAGGGATTTAATCTCTTTTTTTACTTCCTCATTCACCACCGTGGTATCCGCATATTTGCTTCCACCATGAACGACCCTATGTCCCACTGCCATTATTTCATCGGCATGTTTTATGGCACCTACTTCTTTATCAACGATGAGCTCGGCTATCAGTTTTAGGCCTGTTTTATGGTCTTTGATTTCTTTTTCTACCAGTCTCCTTCCTTTGAAAGATTTGTGGCTTAGTTGTGCGTCTTTTTCACCTACTCTTTCCAATATGCCAGAGCAAAGGACCTTTTCTGTGGGCATTTGAATCAGCTGATATTTAATAGAGGAACTGCCAGAATTTAAAACTAAAATATTCATAATTACTGACCTTGAGCCTGAATTGCGGTTATGATGACGGTATTGAAAATGTCATTGACTGTACAGCCTCTACTGAGGTCGTTTACAGGTTTATTTAAGCCTTGTAAAATTGGGCCTATGGCCAATGCTCCAGTTTCTCGCTGTAC
This sequence comes from Arcticibacterium sp., assembly GCF_055134445.1. Classification (NCBI taxonomy): domain Bacteria; kingdom Pseudomonadati; phylum Bacteroidota; class Cytophagia; order Cytophagales; family Leadbetterellaceae; genus Arcticibacterium; species Arcticibacterium sp. Next base: position 7,303 of record NZ_JBSRVI010000070.1, on the reverse strand, counting down.
TGCTTTGTATGTATTATTTCCAGTGTTTAAATCAGGGAATATGAAGATACTGGCCTGCCCAGCCACTTCTGAGTTAGGCAACTTGCTTTTACCAATTTTCATGTCCACTGCGGCATCATATTGAATAGGCCCTTCTATTTTTAGATCTGGTCTCTTGCTCTTCACTATTTCCGTAGCTTTCCGCACCACATCTACATCCGCCCCTACACCAGAAGCCCCAGATGAATAAGATAGCATCGCTATTTTAGGCTCAATGCCGAAAGAAATACTGGTTTCTGCGGAGGAAATGGCTATTTCGGCAAGTTCTTCTGCAGAAGGATTAGGGTTGATAGCACAATCGCCATAGACGGTAACTCTGTCTGGCAGACACATAAAAAACACAGAAGAAACGACGGAAACGCCTGGCTTAGTTTTCACAAACTGCAAAGCTGGCCTGATGGTGTGCTGCGTAGTATGAGCAGCACCAGAAACCATTCCGTCTGCATCACCTTTGAAAACCATCATAGTTCCAAAGTAAGACACATCTTCCATCAAGTCTCTCGACATTGCTTGATTCAGACCCTTATGCTTACGCATTTCATAGAGCGAATTTGCATACGCATCAAAATCTGGAGAGTCCGTAGGATTTATGATACTAACTTTTGAAAGATCCAGCTGTATATCAAGACTTGCTAGAAGTTGGGCTATTTTACTAGGCTGCCCTAATATGGTTAAGTCCACCACATCTAGATCAATCAATTGTTTAGCCGCTTTCAGGATTCTTTCATCATAGCCTTCTGGAAGTACAATGTGTTTCTTATGCCTTTGGGCTCTTTTAAGCAGATTGTATTGGAACATCCTTGGTGTGATTCCATTTTGCTCAAAAGTGATGAGCTTATTGGAAAGGCTTTCTACATCCACATTTTGCTCAAAAACTTGCATTGAAACTCTGATCTTCTCCGTGTTTTCTGCATATACTTTAGGCCTGATATCACCAATTCTGTTAGTGACCGAAAAAGTACCTTCATTTACAGAAATGATAGGAACCACTTCGCTTAAGCCTTCAATAAGTTTCAAAATAGACTCTTCTGGAATTAAACCGCCTGTAAGGATAATGCCAGATATGGCCGGATAATTGGCCGAAAGGTTAGCTTGAAGTGCTCCAAGGATAATGTCTGCCCGGTCTCCAGGAGTGATCACCAGACTGCTTTCTTTAAGATGGGTGAGGTAATTTCGGAGCTGCATGGCTCCCACACTAAAGAAGCCGGCTTGGTTATTTAAGTATTGCTCTCCAAATAACACTTTACCATGAAGTTCATCCACAATTTCCTTTACCGAGGGTTGTGAGAGACTTGTGATTCTTGGGATGACCTCAATTAAAACACTCTTTGGCAACTTTTCTTTCAAAACCTTTTTTACAGCTTCTTGGTTTTCGGGTAACACCTTATTGGCAATGGCCATTAAAACAGACACACCGTTTCCTTTAAAAGAGTCTGTAGCCATTTGTAAATTACCTGCAAGCTCATCTATGGTCTTTCCTGTTTCCGTAGCTAAAATAATGGCTGGAATACCAAGGTTTTTGGCAATCAAAACATTCATATCCCACTCGATGATGGAGCTTTCGCCTGAGAAGTCGGAACCCTCTACTAAGATAAAATCAAACTGTTCTTCAAGTGTTTTATACTTGTCAATAATTTGACTGATTATTTGGTCTTCTTTGCCCTTATTTAAAAGGTCAATAAGTTCATTTCGGGTGAAAACATAGGCATCTTTTGCCGCAATAAGCAATTCAAAATGATTGATCATTGTTCTAATATGATTATCCATTTTGCCATCATTGAGGTTATCAATGATAGGTCTGAAGTAACCCACCTTGGCAGTCTTACCCAGTAGCATTTGCATTAAGCCAAGTGAAACAACGGACTTACCACTATTTGGGCCAGTTGTAGTAATATATATTCCTTTGCTCATGTATCTTATATTCGTTTGTAAATACCCAATAAGGTAAAAACAGTTGTCGTTATTTTTTAAAATGCAAAAGTCTAAAAAGAACAGCAATCACCTTATGAGCATGGTCATATAATCAATTTGAATCATTCAGCACTCAAAAAGTAGTATAAAGGCTAATTGGAGGAGTTTTCTACGGTTTTAGCATTAGTTATCGCATTTAACATGCCATTGAAAATTAAGCCATGAAAGGGCAAGACGGCATACCAATATAATCTGCCTGCTACGCCCAAGGGCCTGAAAGTGGCGGTTTGTATAAGCTTGTTGCCTTCTATTTTAAATTCTAACCAAGCTTCTCCTGGCAGTTTCATTTCTGCAAATAGCAGTAATCGCCCTTCTTCTTTGTCGGCATATAACACTCGCCAAAAATCTATGGTATCGCCCACATTGATGCTTGTAGGACTGGTTCTACCTCTTCTGAGTCCTACACCGCCAGATAATTTGTCCATAAAACCTCTGATTCTCCACAGCCAATTTCCATAATACCAACCCGTGCTGCCGCCAATGGCCCATATTTTAGCTACGGTTAAAGCACGGTTTTCCATGGTCTTGCTTCTGCTGTCTTTAAAACAACCGAAAGAGGGGACTTTGATAAACTCCGAGATATTGAAATTTATGCCACTGCTTGCATAGGAGTCTTTCCAGCTAGAAAGTATTTCGTTGTTTTCAATTTTGCTGAAAGCCCGATTCAAGGCTTCTTTATAACTTAAAGGATTAATGCCTAGGATATCTGCTAGTCGCCTATCGCGGCATACCACCTCTACTTTCATGCTGTTTACTAGAGAGGTGGCTAGTTTATAAGAGGTAGAGGTAACAAAATAAAGCCAGTAGGAAGAGAGCTTGGGCGTCATGACGGGTACCACAAAAATCTTACGTTTCAGGTTTCGGCTTTTACCAAAATCTAAGAGCATATTTTTATAGGTCAAAACATCTGGACCACCAATATCAAAGTTCTGATTGAAAGTTTCAGGATGGAAAATGGTTTTGGAAAGAAAAGCAATGACATCCGAAATTCCAATAGGCTGGCATTTCGTGTTGAGCCATTTTGGGGTAATCATGACCGGCAGTTTTTCCACCAAATCTCTGATGATTTCAAAAGAAGCACTACCAGAACCTATGATAATACCTGCCCTTAAAGCCGTGAAATTATAATCGCCTTTGCTGAGCTCTGTTTCCACATTTTTTCTGGAAGATAGATGTTTCGATAGCTCTGTGTCATTTACGATACCCCCTAAATAAACCACATGTTTGACCTGCGTTATTTTAAGGGCATTTCGGAAATTGATGGCAGACAGCTCCTCCAAAGATTGATAATCGCCGGAGGCCGACATGGAATGCACCAGATAATAGGCACCATCAATATCGGTAGGGATATTTTCTAAAGAAACTTCATCTAGCAGGTCTAATTTCAGAACTGAAATACTTTTTCTAAGGGATTCGGGCGGATTAAACCTTTTGGGGTCTCTCACGCAGCAAACCACCTCATGTCCGGCATCAATAAGCACTGGAAGCAGCCTTTTGCCAATGTAGCCTGTAGAACCTGTAAGAAGTATTTTCATTTAAATGGCATATGCTTTAGACGAATTACGAAGGATGGTGTAGTGGGGTTTATGGGTGAATTTATATTATGCTATTTTCTTCCCTTTAATACCACTGGCACAGCCATAGAAATATGCTACGTATTCTACCTCAAAATTTGGTCTATTGAATATCTGAAGCACTTTTTTAGCGTTCTTAAACTCCTGCGTGTAAATTCCAAGCATTCTATAGGCTTCAGGACTACCAAGAAATAATTTACCTAAAATAGGAATGACGTTTTTTAGATAGAACATATAAAAACTTTTTAAAAACTTGCCATCTGGAACAGAAACATCAACCAGAGAGAACTGGCCATTTAGTTTTAACAATCGGTCAATTTCATCTGCCAGTAAGGCCAGCTGTTCTTCATTAAAGGTTTTTAAACCAAAGCCGGAAATAACAACATCGGCAGTTTGGGCTGGGATGGAGTTGTCAAAGACATTCTCTTTATGAACTTCAATGTTGCTGTTTATAAACTTAGACTTGTTTTTATTAGCTCGGTTAATCATCTCTGAAGAGAAATCAAGACCGATAAGTTTAGTGTTTTTGTTACTTTTTTTAAGAATGTATTTCCAGCATTCACCCATTCCTGTCAATAGGTCGACAACCGTACTTCCTGGCTCAATTTCTATTTCCTTAACACACTGCCGTCTCCACCTTTCGCTAAAGCCAAATGAGGTGATGTAGTTCATTCTTGAATACGAGCCACTCATTTTATCAAATAGCTTTTCAACAAACTTAGGCTCGTATATTTCTTTCATGGTTCTTTTTTATGGTTTCAGCAATGATGCAATAATAGACAATATTAAACCTGCTTTATGCATAAGGCAATCTCCTGATTTTATCGGGACCGGAGCTAAATTGCTTCAAATTAGTATACTTCGTTAAACTCAGCACAGGCTACACCCATTTAAACTCAATCACCAGAACCCTTCGACATTATCTCAGGGTAAACGCTATGCGAATCGCGTTTAATTGTCTGATTTATTGTACTTTAAAGCTCGTAACGATTCCCCAACGCATAATCCGGGTTTAAGGGTGGCCCACTATTTTGCTAAAGCTTTAGAACGATATATTTTTTTTGCTTGTGAGGGTTTATAGCCACCATCATACAGTTTTCCAATGTTAGTTTTTAATTTTTCAGGGAAATCTTCTTTTGAGTTTATTCCATTTTTTTCAAATGCTTTAATCGTAAGTTCAGCGGTAGCTCTACTGTCAGCTTCTGCTCTATGGTGATTAAAGGAGATTTTGTTATGATTACATAAGGTTTTCAAGTCGTATGCAGGAAGCCCTTCCCAAACCTTTTTGGAAAATATGTAACTACAAGAGTATTCTAATTCGGGAAATGGAAGATTATACGCTTCAAGGGTTCTTCTTACAAACACTGAAGTCAAACGCCGCATTATGAGCTATCAAAAATTTATTTTCAATTAGGGGTTTTATTTCATGCCATAATTCGTTGAATTCTGGTTTGTTAGCTACATCTGTTGGTCTAATGCCGTGAATGGCAATGTTGAAATAGTTAAACTCTTCATACTTTGGTTTTATTAGCCAAGACTTACTCCCAACGATTTTGAAATTTTCAACAAATGTCAGTCCAATTTCACATGGGCTGTCTCTTTGTGCTGTTGCTGTTTCAAAATCTATCGTTATAAAATCCATATCTTAATGTCTATTTTTAATTGGGTGGAGCATTAATATAAACGGAGTATTCGTTTAAGTAAGCTATCTTTTATACCCATGCGTAAAAGTAGTTTGTCATGGCTTGCTTATACTCTTGGTAAATCGAAATTGTAGAATTAATTCCACAATACCAAAAGCGTTTATTTTTATGGTAAGGTACGTAGCAAAAAACTCCATCAGATAAACTGATGGAGTTTTTAAATGTAGCTTAAAACTATGTTTTAGACTTAAACCGTTGCTGGTTCCCAAGCAAACTTTTGGAATGGAGCGTCCACAGGGGTATTTGCAATATGGTTGGTGTAGTTACTAATCACTTTCTGAGATACACCAAGTATCACTTCTAGTAATTGTCTTTCTTCATAACCTACCGCATAAAAATTTGCCAAATCTTCATCTGTTAAACGTCCACGATTTCTAACAATTTTTAATGTTGTGTCATGCAATACCTGTAATTTCTCTGTTGGCATAGCCGTACTGTTTCTTAATGCTTCCGAAAGGGATGAATCCACTTTCATCATACCCGCAATGGCAGTATGTGCAGGCACACAATAGTGACATTCGTGCTCTACGTTTACAGTTTGCCAAACTACGGTTTGCTCCTCTGCGTTAAGTGAAGATTCTAAAAATAATTTACCTACAGTTTGGTAGGCTTCCAATAAGCCTGGAGCTCCGGCCAATACACCATGTAAACCAGGAATCATTCCATTGGTTTTAAGCGATTTCTCTAATTTTCCTTTGCTCTCTTCTGGAGCTGTTTCGATGTTATGGATGGTTAATGTTGTCATAATTTGTTGTTTTATTAATTGTTGATAAACTAAACATTCGTTTAGTTATTGGTTAAAAAAAAAGTTAAAGCTCTTTGAAAATGTGTTCTATATAATTGTCCAGTTGTGTTTTACTAAATAACCTGGTGGCAGATGATAATCCAAACATGGAAATAATCAGAAAGTCTGCCTGCTGTTCTATGATTTCTGGTGCCTTGGTTTCATCTTGCTTTAAGCTCGTGGTAAATACTTGTCTTACTTCAGCGGTAAATTTTGATAAAACTTCCTTTATTCTCTCGTCAGCATCTGGTCTTAATTCATTGGCAGTGTTGGTCACTAAACAGCCTTTACCAAATTCGGTTTCTTTGGTGAATTCAATAAAGTCATAGAAGTATTGTTTAATACCTGCTATGCCGTCTGTAGAAGCTTTCAGCTTGCTTATGAGCTTGTTTAGCTCCTTTTTATAACATTTTATGCTTTCAAGGAAAACACCATTTTTACTGCCAAAGCTAGCATAGATAGAAAACTTATTAATGCCCATTTCTTTTTCTAGCATGTGCATAGAGGTTGTTTCATAACCGTTTCGCCAGAATAAATTCATGGCTTTCTCGATAACCTCTTCTTCTATATATTCTTTTTTTCGTGCCATTGTTTCTTAAGTGTCACAAAACTAAACAATCGGTTAGATATAAAAAAGTAAACGTTGATTTAATATTTTTACAACCATATAAATTCCGTGATTATTAGTTTAAATTATTCCATTGAAATAATGGAATCTCGCTTATTCAAGCTGTTCCAGAGCGTACATTAAACGATTTTGAGCACCGTCTTGTGAGCCAAATATGCAGCGAGAAAGATGCCCGTCTTTTGTAATTAAAACCCATTGTGGCGTTCCTTCGGAATCAAATTGGTCATAGACCGCATGCCTGTCATCTAAGAAAATAGGAAAAGGAAGCTCGTCAATAGTGAAAATGCTTTTAATGTCATTTTCGGTGACTTGTATGTTTTTAAAGTTGGTATGAATGCCCACCACCTGAATGCCGACATTTTCTTTTTGGAGTTGGTACGCCAGCGGAATTGCTCTGCCTGTACAGCCCAAGCATTGGTTATTATAGATAATAGCCAAAAGCGGCTTTCCTTTATAAAGTTTTATTAAATCAATTTGTTGTTGATTGAAATCCTGAACCATTATGGATGCCACTAATTCATTCTCCTTAATCATGTCTTTTAGTTTTACTACTGTGCTATTAACGTCATTTAATAACTAACTGTTCATACATTTCTGTAAACGT
>NZ_JBSRVI010000069.1:0-23637 GCF_055134445.1 Arcticibacterium sp. | reverse complement strand
GGAGAATGACCGAGAAGTTGAAGCTGAAAAGAGGCGGCAATTACTGGTATAGCTTAAGGGCTAGTTATGGCAGTTACTCGATGTTGGCATTTTTTGATTCTAGAGGTGGATTTATTAGCAATGTAGCCTCTCCACCGTCTGTAAATACGCTTTACAGCATGGTGAAAATAGAAATCCCTGAAAATGCATCTTATGTGGTGTTTACTGTAAACACTACTTATTTGTCTACGTTTTTGTTATACTCTGATTATCAGACTTTGACAAACTCTGTAGCGGTGTATAAAGAGCAGGAGCTATATAACTTACTAGTGCCTAGATTCTTTAACGCCGTAATAGGGAAGAATAATGATATTTGGCTAAGTGGTGTATCTGTAGAGCCTAGAGCGTTTCAAGAGGGTAGGGTATTTCCGAAAATTGATGCATCTTACGGAGTAGTAAGACGGGCAAATATGCTTAGATACGCCCCGACAGCAGCAACTGCAAATTTTTCTGGCACAATCAGGACACTTGATACCAATCTGGCCTTAACTGTGGAACAACCAATTACATTTAGGACAATAAGTAACAATGTAGGTAACGGCACAGACGAGGTTAACATAATGCTTGTAGGTGATTCTCTTACAGATAACTCTTCATTGCCTTCTGAGCTTTATTCAATGTTAAATGCAGATGCTGACTACGCATTTAATCAACTAGGTACAAGAGGTGCGGCAGGCAGGTGGCATGAAGGAAGAGGCTCGTGGACGTGGAATAATTACCTAAATACAGAGGATTACGCGTCTAAAAACAACGCCTTTCTTTATTCAGGAGTTCTAGATTTTACGCAATACTGCACAGATAATGCTTATGACGGAATAGATATTGTCTTAATAAATCTAGGCACAAATGATGTAGGGCAGGGCGAAACAATAAGAACTGAAGCTTTCTTAGATGCGATAATTGCAAACGCAAAACTATTTATAGACGCATTATTAGCAGACTACCCTGCCGTTAAAATAGGTATAGCACTACCCGCTTTCGGTTGCGATAGTTTTGCAGGCTCTAATGCTTCGGCTGAGGTTTTCAGGTCAAACATCGGACGTTTGGGCTTGAAATATTTGAAAACATTTGACAACGGTGCTTACTCTGCAAATATTACTTGTTTTAGCCTTGCGTCTTCTATAGATAGCTATAACTCATACCCTTATGTAGACGAGGCTACAAGTAGTAGAATATCTGCAAACATAAGAGTGTTTGGCAACACAGTTCACCCAGAAGCCGTTGGCTATTACCAATGGGCTGACGCTTATTACCGTCAAGTTCGGGCGTTTTTGAGTGGGGTGATTTAAATTAAACAAACAATAAATAAAAAAATATGAAAAACAATGAATTAATGAACCTTTCGAATTCTTTCAGACTAATCGCTGACGCTCACTTTTCTAAAGAATCAGGCGTAAGTCTTAGCAATAAGGTGTTTTATGCACTTCGCAAAAACGTGCGGTCGATAGCCCCGATATTTAAAGAGAGTGATGGTATTAAATCTGACTTGCAAGAGTTGTTTAAGAAGAATGAAAATGTCGACGAAGACAAGCTGCACACGGATGAAGAATACCTAAAAGAGGTTAATGCCAAATTCATGAAGTTTGTCGAAGTGCCTGAAAATATAGAGCATCAAAAAAGGTTTTTAGAAGAGGGTTCGCCTATTGAGCTATTCAAGGTTTCAACAAGTGACCTAGACGAGTGTATTATGCCGATTTCTGATAGTGAATTTTTAGAGGCTTATATGGTATGATAGCGAATAAAATCACAACAGCATCAAAAGAATGCTTGGAATTAATCGCCAAATGGGAAGGGTTTAAGGCTGAGCCTTATTTATGTCCTGCCAAAGTTCCGACAATTGGATTCGGTACAACTAGGTATCCAAACGGGGTGAAAGTGAGCCTTTCAGATTTGCCAGTAACAAAAGAAAAGGCAATGGCTTATTTAATGCACGATGTAAGTGTATTCTCTAAGCAAGTGGACGCATTAGCAACAGACGCACTAACACAAAGCCAGTTTGATGCGTTGGTGAGCTTTGCGTATAATTTAGGGGTTAGTAACCTCCGAAACAGCACCCTTTTAAAAATAGTAAACCAAAACACGACATCCCCGCGAATTGCCTTTGAATTTAAGAAATGGGTTTACGCAGCAGGGAAAAGATTACAAGGCTTAATAAGCCGACGAAACGAAGAGGCAGAGCTTTATTTTAAAGACATGGCTCGGAATAATTAAAACACAATTAAGAAAATGAAAAACAGTATTGGAAGTTTGAAAGGGGCTTTGATGGAGTTTTATAACGACGCTTTATTTGATAGGGCTATGTTCTTTATCGGAACGGCTACCATCTCAGTAAGTGGCGTGGTGAAGAGTTTAGCGGCTGATGGCTATAATATCTATAATGGCTTTTATGGTGTAGTGGGTCAGGTTATTGTGGTGGCTTTTACTATCTGGTCAATGCTTAACACGGAGAAGATTATTCATAGTAACCTTACTAGATTTCAGGTTGCTTTAAAATATATTCTTACCTTTTTTGTAGCGTTCCTGTCTGGACTGTTTTTGTCTGGTTATGTTTTCAAGTTCGTAAACGCTATTGGTTCTGGATTGGGGGCTGAGGCTTCGGAGTCTTTTATTGCCCTACTCACCGGTGGCGGTTTTCAATATATTATTCCTGCATTAATGGATAGGTTTGCAGATGTTTTTAAGAATAAAAAAGATATTTAAACAAATAACAATATGCAAATATTGACGATTTTAAAAGCCCTAAAATGGGGTTGGAAGGCGTTGATTAGTCTTGTGCTGATTGGCTTCGTCTGGGTGGGAATTGTGACAGCTTGGAGGGTTGTAGCGTTCGCTAATCCTGCGGTGAAAGAGATAATCTCATTGAATGATACACTAACGGCCGAAAACCTCACACAGTATCAGCAATTAAGGACATTTGAGGCAGAAGTGGCCGGATATGTGGCACAAATAAAAGAGGACTCTATTAATTTCGCTATGCGGTTAATAGAGTCTCAATTAGTCGCTAGCCAATTGGGGGCAAAGGTGAAAGCGAAAGACAATTTAATTGCCAACTACAAAAAGGGAATTCAGGTTGACTTATTGAAACTAACCTACAAAGATGGAGTATTTTCTAAGCCTAAATTGGTAGACAGTGCTTATGTCTCCGCTTGGCGGTTTGGGGTTTTGGAGTAGACTTATATCGAGGTTCGTCTAGCCCTTTGTTAGGCACAATGGCACACACCCTCTAAAAAGTGTCCGTTACTAACTCTACCATTAGCCATTAATACATCGACTGTTACCTCATTAAATTCTGTTTTACCAACACTCAAAATGGTGGCATCCACATAGTAACATTCATTATTACCTACATCACCTGTTTTAGACCACGATAAGCCATCAAATACTTGGCATCTGCCACCAATCCGAAAGCCACGTGTGCCTAACAAAGTGTATAATTCAGGCTTTGTAGTGCTGTCTTTTACTTTAGTTTCTTTAATCATCTGTATCTTATTTTAAAGTTTAGTCCTTTAATCACGCCCGAAATCATACACGGGTCGTTACCTCAACCTCTTCAAAAACGATTTAATCCTTTTCCGCTTAGAAAAGGCATTGTCTCTCCTTAGTTCATAATAGTTGTTTTGCTCTCCCAGGACGAACACTTCAAATTGTCGGATTGCCCAAAACAAAAAGCTGCTTATCAGTACTAGTATTATCATTTTGATTTAATTTTTAGGTTTAAAAAATGCACCCTGAAAAGCATCAGGGGCATTTTGGTACTCAACTTTCCTATTAAAATATAATGCTAAAATGGTAGATCATCTTCTTCATCCGTCGGAATATCCGCAGGAGCTGGCGTACTAGTCGGAGCTTGTTTTTTCAACTCGCCAGAGCCTTCTATTTTCCAAGCGTTCACATTTGTATACCAGCGACCATTGTACTCCCTGCTCTCGATATTGATAGACACATTGACAACGTTTCCTTCTGTGATGTTGTCGCTTTCTATAACCTTTCCGAATGCGGTTATGCAGACTTTTTTAGGATATGTTCCTTCCGTTTCAAGTATGAAGTCTTGTTTTTCCCAAGACCCATTCTTTCCTTCGCCTTTTTCTAGCGGTAGAACCTGTATAATTACCCCTTTTATTTCCATTTTTATTTCATGTTAAAACCTTAAAATAATTTATTGTTTTACTAAAGAGTTAAACCACTCACTAAAGTCTGGTGCCTCATCCCCTAAAGCCTCGCAATTCACACCAGCATTGAACGCACTTTCTAGCAACTCCCTTTCCTCTTTCTTGCCTACCCTTATTTGCTTTTTTGAGCCTATTCGCGTAAACTCTTTTGAGCCCTCAAAAAAACTTATTATAGCCTCAGAACACTTACACATTTCATCTAATGCAGATTCTTGTGTGTGTGGGTTCTTAGCTTCTTCCCAAAGTGCCCCTACTAATAGGTACACTAACTTTTCATGCTCTTCCATTTTTATTTTTGATTTATTAATTTTTGACCAGCGGGCTTTCAGTTGAAAAATATTTGTAAAACATACCATCCGAAGCTCCAAAATATCCATCTTCTCTGATGTAAATTATTTTTGAATGCGTTGTGGTGGCTGGTTCTGGGTTATGCCAGAAAAAGCCAATTGTTCCGATTTTGAATTCTCGTTTCATTGTTTTGCCTTGAATGATGAAGCACAAATAAGAGCCTCGTTTGTTTCTAAGTTTCTTTTAAATTCATACAAAAGCGTATTCAAGTACTCTCTTGCCACATTTACAGAAGATATAATTGTCTTATATTCAGGGTCGCATATATCCCATTTTTTAAACCTTTCAGCTAGTTTCATGTGTGAGTAGTTGTGCTTTTTCCTCAACTCTTCACACGCTTCCAGGTAGTCCACACTTTCTGTTGACAGGAATTTTCCTTGATAAAAAAGCTTCCTTTCCTCGTCAGCTAAAAGCACGTCTGGCATATCTGATATGACATAAAACAAGGACGCTCCCTTTGCACCAGTTAACCACATATAGCCCTTTAGTTGCCATTCATAATCATGCGTTAAAGTAGCCTTACCAAACGTGAATAAATCCCAAGCGTTTTTGATGTCAAAAACAATGTCATCCACTAAGGTGTCTGGTGTACCCTTTATAAAATCATTTGAAAGGTGCTTTTTATAGCTCGTTACAAACCTGTTCGGAAACATGGCTTTATTTAGTATATCAAAACCCTCTTGCTCGCACGCTGTACCTTTTTCTAAGTACTTTGATGTGATATCCTTTTTAATGCCGTACATCTCGCCAACAAAGACATCATTAAGGTATGTTTCAACACCCTGTGTCAACTTTCCGCTTTTTGAAATAATCTTACCTAATGCGGAGCATCTAAATAGGTAATTGTCAAAGTTCTCTATCATGCCGCCAATTCTGTTTTACGGGTTTCATATAAGGGCCTTTGAGATTCACTTATAAACTCAGCAACCATTTCTAGTTCATCGATGTCAGAAGCTTTATTTATATGCTCCGTTATCCTTGAAGCCTCACGGTCTCGGTCAATATCTACAGCCCTTACAGGCTCATTATCGATATAACTTACATCTAATGTGTTCGCATCCTTTATGACCGCTTGGTCAACTATTATAGCCTTTTGCATCTCGATTGAAAGAGGGGCATACTTTGACAAAAGCAGCTTTAAGACTGTCTTAATTGCCATAGCGTCGAAATTATCCTTCCATAAGCCAAAACCCCTTTTAAACGTCTGCGAGAAGTTTTTGCCGTGTTGATTTAATTCCTCCTTTGTCATATAAAGGGTTTTTTCAAACCCATTTGTTAGTGCGAAATAAGCCGCATATCCAATAATATTCTCGTCTTGCTTCTTTGTAAAGTCAAAGGCAAATCCGGTTAACGGGTTTTCTTCAACAAGCTGTCCTGTATATATCGGAGTTGCTGAAATAGTCCTGAATTGTCCTGAACGCATCGCCAGTTGAATAAACCCCTTGTACCCAATTTGAAATTGGCATTCCTGCTTGTTTTCCCTTTTGTTGTTGAATGGGATAAAGTAAGCAAATCCAAGATTGGCATTAACTGGAAGGTCAAGCGTTGCGGCTGTTAAAGCAGAGGCGTAAATGCTTTCTTTTGTAGCATTCTTAAGCAAATCGTTAGAATTTACCGCCGTTATTACCGAGGCAATAAACCCCTGTGCTTTCTCTCCTAAGATGTCGGAGAATTTTTCCAATGTGTTTTTTTGACTCAAAAACTGGCTTATTGATTTCGTGCCAGTTTGTGTCGTGCTTAATTCTGTACTCATGATTATTTTATTTTTTGGCTGTTTTCGTTTATAATTTCAAGGTGGATGGCCACCACAACAAGCGGTATAAACAAACCGCCCAATAGTGACGCAACGCCCCAGGTTAACTGCTCGTTTGACAATGGAAGGGTAGCGTTAACCGCTACTTTTAAGAATACCCCTAGCGAGGTAAACCACGCTAGGATATAGATGTTTCTTACTGCTTTCATGATTAAATTGCTATTAGTTCAAGTTCCTTATCCGCCTCTTTTAGGGTGTCTTCCAGAAAGGACTGGATTTTCTTAAGGACGTAGTGTTTCGGGTCTCTTTTCAGAGTCGCTTCAAATCGTGTGTGATTCAAGTCTAAGGTGTTAGATGCGATTTCCGCAGGATTAACCATTGAGTTTGTTTCCTCTTCGTAGCCGGACTCGCTTTTACGAATCCATGAAGCCTTGAGTTTGTCGCCTTCGATTTCTAATTGAAATCTTTGAGATTCGTCCGCTCCGTTTCCTGCTTGGATGTCCTCAACCCAAAGTAGGGTTTCGGCCATTAATAGTATTTCTTTATTTTCCATTTTGCTGTTTGTTAAGTACATACAAATATAAACTTACATTAATTAATAAACTAATATAAGTTAATTTATTTTTCAGCAATCAGGAAATTATCTAACGGGTATAGCCTGAATATTAGATACTCTTCGCCTTTTTTGACTTTGGTTTTCCTTATGACGGTTTCAAAGATTCTGTTGTCGTTGAATTTGTACTTCTTTTGTAAAATATCCTGAAGGGGTTTGACTGGATTATCATTGTCTGAAGAAGCCGAACTGAATCCAAATTCATAATAGGCTTTTAGTTGACCTTCCGGAATGTGGATATTTGGGGGCATCATAAACAATAGACTCCTTTCGTAAACCTTATATTTAGCCGTCTTAAATCGCTTGCCCTGCCAAGCCTCATTGACAGAAAGGGGTTTTATTTTTATTCTCATTGTGTTACTTAAAAACCTCTAACATTCGCCATTTGACAATTTTTTGATTGTCTTTTAAAATTGGAATATTCATTGCAACCTGTATAATCTCCCATTTTTGAGTTATAGCACCGCACTCTTGAACCTCGCTGACTTGGCAAAGGTGTTGACCATCAAATTCAAAAGGCTGCGAAAAGTCACTAAACTCATCTATTGCCGCAATTTTATACTTTATTCGCCTTAAGGCTTCATTTAAGAAGCTAGGCTTATCGTCTTGTACATAAATATCTATAATCTCTAATACTTTCTCTTTAATGCCTTTATTCATATTGTTAAGCTTTATAATCTCTTTTTGATTGTCGTCTGTTTTTGCTGCTGTTCTCATTGTGTTGTTTAAATTTCGCTAACATTCGCTTAATGAAATGCTTTGCACTTCACGAAGCTTGGTGTTCTAAAACATGCTGCGAAAGAACAGCATAGATTAAAACTTTTAGGTGCAGCACGATTTTAGAACACCGTACATATTCAATTCTCTTTTCCTGCCCGCTTCTCAGGTATAAACCATAGAAGTTGAATATAGGAAAAAGGAAATTCTAAGCACACGTAAAATCTTCTTTCATAGTTGGTCCCGAAAGAAATCATTAATCCAATTTGCCATGAAAAATAAAAGTAAGCTTTCATAACTTAAACCTTTTAGCATACTCTATCCCCATTTCAAAAGCATCTGTTAATTTTCTCCTTTCTACCCATTTATAATTACAAGGGTCTTTTACTATTCCTCTAGCATAGTTTAAACCAGCAAGATGTATAGCTTTCTCTTTGTTTTCTTCTGGTGAAATATAGGGTTCCCCACCTTTTTCTAGACTAAAATCAAAGTTATATTCATCAAATATTGGAGGTCTATAATCTGTTAACCCTTCCCATTCTGGTATTTCTTGTGTTTTCATATTTTTTATCGTTGTTTTTATGGCTCAAAGAGCCAGTTGGCTAAGCTTCTAAAAGAGAACTGAACATGTACTCGAACGTTAGGTTCCAGCCTACGAAAGACTGTTTGTAATAATTATTAAAGTGTAGGCCGATAACCTAACACTGCATATAAAACAAAGAATTAAACCAACGCTTCTAATAAATCAGACTTTGAGAAAGTGTGAAAGTTTCCATTTGGATAGTAAAGTTTTGGCATTAGTTCATTTAGTGCTTGGAAATTAATTGAAACTTCAATTGCCTTAGTTATACTATTCTCGATACTTTCTGAATCTTCTGGAAATCTTTCTTCGCCTATTAAATCTAAAATTTGACTTCGCTTGAAAGTATGCATAGGTTCTAAAGTTGTTAATTCAACTTTTAGGATATAGTCATCTACATACTCGCTTATTTCATTAATTTCCAATTCATGCCATTCTAAATAGTCTTCTAGGCTGGCAAAAAATAATTCATCTACAAAAAAGTTTTCCATATTTATCGTTGTTTTTATGAGCCAAAGGCTCAGTTGCTATTCTTCTTTAATTCTTCGTTTCATATACTCCACGTTACCTGCAATTTAATTTTTAAAAAGATTTGGCAGCTTCCGTTCTACTGTAACAATAGTGTCGTTTTTAGAACCACCGTGAGGCACAAGTAGAATTTCTATAAATTCAAATCCTCTATTCTTGCCTATCCCGTTACTACTCCAGCCACATGTCAAAGCAATTCCGTTAGGCTTTAATATTCTTGCTACTTCATTTTTACAATCAGCCCAATAACCCATATTAGCCACGGATCTTTCAAGTTTTTCTTTACCGTAATCTTTATAGCATTGTGCAGCTTGCGTAATCGAGTATGGTGGGTCAAACAACACAAGGTCTACTGTTCCCGTTTCCATTTTCCGCAAGAATGTTAAAGCGTCAAGATGGTAGTCTGTATCAAATTCAGGGTTTAAGTCATTGGTAATAGTTCCATAACTGCTTTGATTTGCAAACGGGTCTATTATGATTTTGCTTTTAGCTACATACTTTTCAACCAATTCTTTTATCGGTTTAATTGTAAAGGTCAGTTTGTTGGGCATTGCCCAGGTTCTTTTAATATTCATTGGTATAAATCTTTTTAAAAATTAAAAAGTTCGCTTCGCCAGGTAACGTTGAGTATATAGTCCAGCTTCCTATCGTCAGCCGATGCCATATACTCAACGTTACCTCAAACACCTCAAAATCACAAGCCCAATAATCACCCCTAATGAAAGCGAGTAAAGGACAGCCGTTTTGAAGTTTCGTTTTTTGTAGTTACCCCAAACCAGCAAGGCTATAAAAGCCGCAAGTACTAAAACTGTTAGTGTTTCCATGCTATCTAAAATTACCTTGTCCAGCATCCGTCAAAACCAGCTTAAAACCCTTTTTCTCGAACTTTATGCCGTGTTTTTCTTTCCACGTTTGAGCCTCTTCGAGCGTGTCGAACTTACCTGACCAATCTTCCAGCGTTTCGTTTTCGTTTTTTAGTCTGTATTTATATTTGCTCATTGTCTTTTATCTTTTCAAATTGTTTAAACCATAGGGAAATCATTAAAATCTTCTCCGTATTTATAGAGTAGAATCTATTGCGACCGTTATCAATATAAGTGACTAAATTAGCCTCGCATAGCTCCTTTAGATGTGCTGAGATTGTAGGACGAACCAGTTTATATTCCTTATTAACCTCCTGATGTATCCACCAATGCGGAGCTTCGCCAGCGTTCAAAATTTCAAGGATTTTCACCCTTGTTTTATTGCTTAGGGCTTTTATTACTGTTGTCATAATAGATCCTCATTTTTAACAGTGAATTTTTCACTTCCTTTTTGAGCAATCGAAACATTTCCCCTATTTTCGATTATCTCCACCTTGTCGCCCTTTCGAGCGTAAAGCTTGAACGGTTGCCCTTTCTTGCCTAAGTAGCTCACAATGTCTTTTGTTGTTGTTTTCATAGTATCTTTCTTTCAATTGTTTCCAGTTTCATAAGTCTTGCTGTTTCAAGGGCTTTTATCATGCCTTTTGAATAGCCGTAATCGACATAAAATATCACGCAGTCGGTCACCTTGTACCACTCCAATCCTGCGTTTATTCCAAGCTCTCTTTCGCTCGGTTTGTCGTCGTCAAGTATTCCTTCTTGGGTATATAGTAGATGGCTAGCTATCGGTGATTCACCCCTTGATAAACTGTGTTTTATGCAAGCCCTTGCGTACTTTACATTCCTTTCAATTTCGCCAGCAAAGGGCGATTCTATTATTACTAGTTTCATTGAAATATCATTTGTTGTGAGGTGTGGTTTTTTATCCTTTGTATTGCATCTCGGTAGTATTCAGAATCTAATTCACAAGCCGTTAACTCAAAGCCGTAATCATGACAAGCGATAGCAATTGAACCGCTTCCTAAGTGCGTGTCAAGTATCTTGTCGCCCTCTTTTGCGTATTTATCTAAAAGCCATTTGTATAAGGCTACTGGTTTTTGGGTTGGGTGGATTCGGGATTGGCTTTCCCCTTGAATTGGGTATCTGAAGATATTGGCGGACTTATCAAAAGAAGTCCACGCTAATTCAAAATGTGAAAAACCTGTACCATCACATTGTTTATCCCAAGCCGTTATCCCTTTAGTGGGAGGCAAGCTAAAATAGTTTGCTCCCCAGATTATTTGATTTGATGAAATTCTGAAAAGCTCTATAAAGTATTGTTCAGTAGGTGGATAATTATCCCATAATTTTACATTATACTTTTGCTTTTCATATCCAGACCATTTTTTGCGTAAACCAATGCTTTTCCCATTGTTTTGATTTTGACCTATTCCGTACGGTGGATCCACTATCGCCAAATCAAAATAATTATCAGGATACCGAGCCATTAAAGCCATATTATCCTCGTTTGTGATTTGTATTTTATCGGTTATATTCATGTTAGAATAACTTCTTTTGAATGAATTTTAAAACGTGATTATTTGCGTCTTTAAAGAATTGCTTTTTTATTTCAAAGCCATACGCTCGCCTATTGCATTGTATTGCAGCTAATAAGGTTGAGCCACTCCCAGCACATGGATCTATTACCACGTCGCCTTTATCGGTGAATATTTCAATCAGATTTTCTAGTAGATTAACTGGTTTTTGTGTCGGGTGTATCTTTCTGGTTGTACTGTCTTTTTTCCAGTCAAGACAATTAAAAACCATTTTGCCGTGATTGTTGAATTTTGGCAACTTGTCACGGTAAAGCAAGATTGCATACTCACAATTCCCAACAACTCGCATATTTGCTTTTAACACCTGAGCAGAAAAGTTCTTTCTAAAAACTAGATTGATGTATTTATTTAATCCGTACTTTTTCGCCTTTTCTATTAATTCAAATTGCTGTTCAAAGGCACAAAACACAATCATACAAGGAGCTTTTCCAGTCTCTTTGGGTTCTTTCATTAGCATGGTAGGGCAGAAGTGCAAAAACTCAGTTATTCTAAAATCTTTATCAGTATCAAAGAACTCAGAATTAGCCAGTTTGCTTTCTCCGTTTTTGCTATCACCGTCTATGTACCAACTCGGATTTGAACCGTAGGCATCTTTCCCGATATTGTACGGTATGTCAGCAATAATTAATTGGGCTTTAGGGATATTGTATCTTTTGTAGTTTTGAAAATGATCGTTGTACAAGTGAGGCTTTAGATTGTCGGTGTCTAAAACTCTCTTTTTTCTAATATTGTCGATTGGCTCTAATAGGTCTAATTGGTCTGTCATTTGTGGTCTTTTTCGATCGTTTCGTGATAAACTATTTCCGCTTCAGCTTTGTCCGCTAAGTACTCAGGCGTTTCGAATTGCTTTAAGCATTTTCGACATGAAATGTCATCCTTCGTCGCCTCTTGTTTGCTGCAAGTTTTACAGGTGTTTTGGGTTATTTTTAGCATTGTTTTCCGTGTTTGATTACGAAGTATAATTTGTTTGGCTCTGCTCCCCATTCTGGATTTCCTGTTCTTATTTCAATCCCTGCGTGCTCGTAGGTTCTTATCCTGTCCGCATCTCCTTTTTTTGGGTAGCCTAGTGTTATTGTGTTTGCTTCTATATTTAAAAATGTTATAGGGTTTATTGGCGAGTTTGGTTCACTACACAACTTCATGTATAAAGTACCGGAGCTTATTAAGTATATTCTCCACTGTTCCTTTGACATTTTTTTACCATTTAACATAGCAAGTCTATTGCACCAATAAGGGGTTATTTCACGATAATCTTCTGTCTTAATCCCTGCTCTGGTCATTTCAAACCATTTTGTTTTAAGTGATAATTGTAGGTTCATTTGTTTCTATTTTTGGGTTTATGATTGTTTTACTATTTGTCGCTTGGCATTATTGTAAGCCTCTTTTGCTGTCTTTAGCCTTTCGTTTTCCTCACCGCCTAAATCATACTTTTTAGTTTGTGACTTCTGGCGACCTATCAAGATTGATTCGGCTTCTGTTCGACATTCGTCTTTTGTACTCAAATATTCCATTTCTAGCTTTGCCGCTTTTTCTTCCATGTAGGCGACGATATACCCCATTATGGTAACTTGGTCTACCCTGTTGTATATCTTGCCGTATGCCCCACTTTTTGCACGTTTTAAGCATAGTATCAAGTCGGCAATAGAATCATGCGTGTAGGTTGTCATGTATTTTGTCGCTAAAGAGTAAATATCAATTGCTTTCATGCGTTCCGTGGTGACATTTATCGAAGCGTTGAACATTGCGATAATTGCACAAATGGTTTTTAGTGTCATTTCCGGATCGCGTTTCACCATTTGAAAAACTTTCGGCTCAACTGCGGCTGAATTAAAATTCAATGCCAGTTCATAATCAACGACCTGAACAGCTAATTGAAAATTGTTACTCACTGCGTCCTGAGTCATGATTTCGTTTTGGCTTAATTTCCCTATTTGCTCGCTAATTAGCAGAAGCGAATTTGTGGGCGATGATTGCGTCAATATCCTGACCTGTTGATTTGAGGTATTCATTTTTATCTTGTTTTGAACTATTGGAATTGTTCAGATTTTTGTACCACGCCATTTTGAAGCCTACCCAGTTTTGGGCTATGCAGGTTTTAATGACTTCGGGGAATGATAGCCCACTATTCGCTTGCTCGCTCCTGAGAAGATTAAAAGCCGTTTCTGTGTTGGCTGCCTTTTTGGTTCTACGGACGGTTAGATAATCCTTAGCCGCCAGTTCCGGCACTCCTTCCGAAATCAGAGCTTTTAAAAAATTGAAATTTTCTTTTTTCTTTTTTTCTTCTAAAATAATATTAGAGGTACTCTTAGCTTTAGCTAAGTCTAAAACACTATCAGGATCATTAACACTATCACTTACACTAACACTAACAGATAGGGTTTCGTTAGGTTTCTGGGTTTCGGCTTGGGTTTCGTTAGGTTTATTTAGGTTATTTGATTTTGGCGGCCTACCTCCTAATCTTCCATTTTCCCTTGATGTGCTAATTCGCTTATCATAAGCCTCTAAGTTTCTTTTTAGGTTCGGTTCTATTAACTGCCAAACCAAATTAACCATTGGGTTATTTAGGTTATTTAGGTTATTTAGGTTTATTTTTGGTTCTTCATCGGAGTGATACTCAAATAAACAATCAAACAATAAAGCTTTACTTTCTTGGTCAAGAGTTCTTATAGCTCCGTACCATTCCGAGCGTATTATAAATGTCTCTTTGCTCATAACGGTAACAGTTATACGGACGCTAATTCTTTGACCCCATTACCCTTTTGTGGAGCGGCCTTTTCTTTTTCCTTTTTACATAGCTCAATTATGAAGCTTTCAGCTTCTTGATGCTTGGCGTATTCCCCTTTAGCCATCTGGGATAAAATACCTTTACTGAACTGCCTGCCCCTTAATGGCAATATGCCAGCCTGATGTATTCGTGTTAAAATTAGTTTTTGAGAAAAACCATTTGCTATTAGGTAATTGTAAGCCTCCTTAAAATTCATGTTTCAAGTATCATTAGTTAATTAATAAATTATTGTTTACCTTTGGGTGGTAGTGTGACACAAAGTTAATTAAAGTTAATGAATAAACATAAGTTAAGATGAAAAAAGAATTAAACATTTTAACCACGTTTCTGAAAGAGACCGGGTTAAACAACAGGGAGATAGCCGATAAGGTCGGAATATCTGCCGTTTCGATTGGTAAAATATTTGAAGGTCAATTTCCTTCTAAGTCTATTTCGAGCTTCTTTGCTGCATTTCCAGAACTGTCGCCAATGGATGTTTACGGACATTATTCGAACGGGTCCTATAAAGAGGTGAGTGTTGACGACTCGGAGATTGAAAAGGAAAACGCAGAGTTAAAGAAATCGCTTAAAAACGCAGAGGCTAGCAACTCACTTTTGCGGCTCGTCTTAAACGGCAAATTGTCACAAGAAGAAAAGACGATCGCAAATTTTAATTCGCGTAACCAACGCAGTACGGCGAAGCAAATTTTCATCAATAGAAAGATGGAAAAGGTAACGTTGTCGGTTACGCATAGCCCAAAAAGGGCTTAATTAGTACTATAAGTGGTTTTACCCGAGTACCAGCGGGATCACTAAAGCCACCATTTCGGTGGCTTTTTTTGTTATATAGCACTTTAAGTTATGGCAAGAAAGAAAACAAGAAAAGTCATTAACGAAATTGAAGTTCTCGATTTCGCAGCGGAAGGAAAATGTCTTACCAAACACGATGGTGAGGTCATATTTATAACCACGCCCAATGTAGCCCCCGGAGACATTGTTAAACTTCAGGTTAACAGAAAAAGAAAGTCATTTTCGGAAGCCATAGTACTGGAGAGAATCAAAGACTCTCCTGGACGTATTGAACCGTTTTGCTCTCACTTTGGAGTTTGTGGCGGCTGCAAATGGCAACATATCCCTTATGAGGC
This sequence comes from Arcticibacterium sp., assembly GCF_055134445.1. Lineage (NCBI taxonomy): Bacteria > Pseudomonadati > Bacteroidota > Cytophagia > Cytophagales > Leadbetterellaceae > Arcticibacterium > Arcticibacterium sp. Next base: position 8,523 of record NZ_JBSRVI010000069.1, on the reverse strand, counting down.
TCAGCTTGCCCAAAAGGAAAAACAGGTTAAAGATCAGCTGGTTAGGCTCGGTAAAATTGACGTCTCTAACTTCAAACCGATCTTAGCTTCAGAAAAAACCCGTTTTTATAGAAATAAATTAGAATTTACGTTTTCCAATACCAGGTGGTTAACGGCTAATGAAATAAGTTCTAGCAACGATTTAGGCAATAGAGACGCCCTTGGCTTCCATATCCCTAAGCGTTTCGACAAGGTTTTGCCGATAGATACTTGTTATCTTCAAGATGACCCTTCTAACGACATCAGACGCTTTTTTGACGAATACGCCAGAAACAGCGATGAGGCCTTCTATGATCATGTCAAACACGAAGGCTTTTTCAGAACTTTGATGATAAGAACATCATCTACTGGAGAAACCATGGTGGTAATGCAGTTTGCCAAAGACGATGTTAGTTTAATAGAAGCCTGCTTAGCAGCTCTGGTAGAGAAATTCCCAGATTTAACTTCTGTAAACTATTTCATCAACCAGAAAAGAAACGACAGTTACCAAGACTTGGACGCTGTATTTTTCTACGGAAAGCCAAACATAGAAGAAGAGATGGAGGGCTTGAGGTTTAGAATAGGCGTAAAATCTTTTTATCAGACCAATTCAGAGCAAGCCTACGAGCTTTATAAAGCCACAAGGACTTTTGCCGATATAGGCCCAGAAGACGTGGTTTATGATCTTTATACCGGAACGGGCACGATAGCCAACTTCGTAGCCAAAAACGCTAAGAAAGTGGTAGGTGTGGAGTATGTAGAAGATGCCATCAAAGATGCCGAAGTTAATTCTCGTGAAAATGGCATAGGAAATACAGTTTTCTATGCAGGAAACATGAAAGACGTTCTTAATGAGGCCTTTATTAAAAAAGAGGGATTGCCTAGCGTTGTCATCACAGATCCACCAAGAGCAGGAATGGATAAAGAGGTGGTGGAAACTTTATTACGTATAGCAGCAGACAGAATCGTTTATGTGAGTTGCAATGCAGCTACACAGGCCAGAGACGTACAGCTTTTATCAGAAAAGTACGATGTAGCCGTGGTTCAGCCTGTAGATATGTTTCCGCATACCCATCACGTGGAGAATATCATCAAGCTTACTTTAAGAAAATAGATTTTTGGTGTGAACTCGCTTTATGCATTAGGCAATCTCTCGATTTTATTGGGACGGTAGCTATATTGCTTCCTATCGGCTAGCTCAGTACAGGCGTAAACCCAATTAAACTATTTATAATAATTCCCCAACGCATAACCTGGGTATAAGAAATCTCTTAGTTGCTCCCAGCTAAAATTCGTTGGTCTTGTTTTTAAAGCAAAATCAAGACTAACGATTACTTAAAGTATTGGTGCATAAAGGTTCAACTATTTCTTCTAAGTTGAACTCAGCTAATTCCAGAAAACAAACAGATAAAATAGTGTTAATCCACAGTGGATAAGTCCCATTTTTTGCCAGAAATCTAAGGTATATACGTAGTTTACCCACAAATGAGGTATCCACATAGGTGTTTTTAAGTAAATCGTTCTAAATGAAGGCTTTAATTTTAGAAAGGTACGTCATCATCTGGCCCAACTTTTTTCAATGGATCGTCTTTTGAAAGCTCATTAGCCTTACTTAACATGGTTGGAGGAGACCAGCTATCAAAATGACTGGTGTCTCCAGCACCTCCAGGAAGCGTTATTTTCCCATAATCGGTAAGATTTCCTCCTAAAGTGTTTACATCGGTGAATTTGGTATATGCACCATGAAACTGTAGCATGATAGATTTCAAAGTACCCGCACGGTTTTTAGCTACTATTAATTCACCTAGCCCTTCTGTAGAGTTACCATTCTCGTCTTCGGTAATCTTATAATATTCAGGTCTATAAAGAAACATAACCATATCTGCATCTTGCTCGATAGATCCAGACTCTCTCAAATCTGACAGCTGTGGTTTCTTATCGCCACCTCTGGTTTCTACTGCTCTTGATAACTGTGACAAAGCAATTACAGGTACATCCAGTTCTTTAGAAAGATTCTTTAAGGACCTGGAAATGGTGGCAATCTCCTGCTCTCGGTTCGTATTTACGCCAGAGCCATCATCACCACTCATCAGCTGCAAATAATCAATAATGACCATTTGAATGTCGTGCTGGGCTTTTAAACGTCTACATTTTGCCCTTAATTCCAATACAGATAGGGCAGGAGTATCGTCTATAAAAATAGGAGCCGCAGATAGTTTATCTAATCGGGTATGCAGCTGCTGCCACTCGTGTGGCTCTAAAATTCCTTTTCTTAATTTCTTACTTTCAATCTCCACTTCTGCAGAAATCATCCTAAGCATCAGTTGGGTGGCAGACATCTCTAAAGAAAACATGGCTACGGCTGCACCATGGTCTACGGCGGCATTTCGCATAGAAGAAACCACAAAAGCCGTCTTTCCCATACCCGGTCTAGCCGCAATAATGGTCAATTCCGTTTTCTGCCATCCACCAGTTAAGTCATCCAGATCTTTAAACCCACTAGGAACGCCCGTAATTCCGTCCCCATTATTCAATTTTTTATGCTCCAACTCATCTATCGTGGCTCGCATAATTTCAGCAGAACTTTGGTAGTTCTTTTTTATGCTTTGCTCTGAAATTTCGAAGAAATATTGCTCTGTTCTATCCAAAACAGAGAAGATGTCATTAGACTCTTCAAAAGCATCCTTCATAAGCTTTTCAGACGCCTCTATCATCTCTCTCTTAATGCTCAGCTGAGACATTATTAAAGCGTGATACTCAATATTTGATGCGGAATTGACCTTACCCATAAGCTGAGCCAAGTATTTAGTTCCGCCTACCTCACGTATATTATTTTGGTTTCTCAAATACCTCGTAATGGTCATTAAATCAATGAGTTCTGATGCTTCGTACATGCTCATCATAGCTCCATAAATAAGCTTATGAGATTCCGAATAAAACGACCTAGGCTTAATCAGGTCTTTGATTCTTGCTAGAGCATCTTTGTCTATCAATATAGCCCCAAGAACGGCAGCTTCCATTTCCGTAGAATATGGCAATATTTTACCATTTTCCATCCTAGTGGAAGAAGTATTCGGTCTAACAAGTGTCTGGTTTAGGTTCATTCAGAATTATAAAACTTTCATCATATTTTTAGGTTGCAATATGCAATGCTACCATTCAAAATTGATATAAAAAAACGCGATACAAAGCTCTTCTTTTTTACTGCCTTTTAAAAGTAATATCTGAACTATTTGTCAATCAAATGTGAATTGTTTTGATACTTTTTGTGAACTAATTCGGTGTAGTTGTGAATAATTTTCTTGATTTTTGATGAACATAAAAATATACCGCGTTTGACTGAGAAAATAATAAAGCTAGAGGGCGTATCTCTATTAGATTTTTTGGGGGTTCAAAATAAAAACATCAAGGAAGTGGCTAAGTTCTTCCCAACTTGTAAGTTAGTTTCTCGTGGTAATGAGATACATCTAAGAGGGCCGGCAGAAGAAGTCGTTAGATTGAGTGGTTTTTTAGAAAACCTTTTAGAGCATCATCATAAATTTGGAAAGCTTACGCCGGAGTTGGTCAAGAATTTCCTTGAAAATGAGCAGGAAATCAAAGAAAGCCTTTCTCTTCCAGATGATGTACTCGTTCATGGCAACAGGGGTTTGGTGGTAAAAGCCAAAACCATGAACCAAAAAAAACTAGTAGAAGCCAGTTTAACACATGATATCGTTTTTGCTGTTGGTCCGGCCGGAACGGGTAAAACCTACACAGCCGTGGCTTTGGCGGTAAAAGCCATGAAAGAAAAACTGGTAAAGAAAATCATTATCACTAGACCGGCGGTAGAAGCAGGAGAGAACCTTGGTTTCCTTCCAGGAGATCTAAAGGAGAAAATCGATCCTTATTTAATGCCTATTTATGATGCTTTGAATGATATGATTCATTCAGAGAAATTGAAAGATTACCAAGAGAGAAATGCCATAGAAATAGCTCCATTGGCATATATGAGAGGTAGGACGTTAAATAATGCATTTATCATCTTGGATGAGGCTCAAAACACCACACCCATGCAGTTGAAAATGTTTCTTACCAGAATGGGACCTAATTCTAAAATTGTCATAACAGGAGACATTACCCAGATAGATCTACCTGCTAGACAAAAATCTGGTTTAGAAGATGCCATTCAGAAACTCAGTAAAATAAAAGGAATTAAGTTTATAGAATTGGATGCCCGCGACGTTGTACGCCATCCTTTAGTGGTAGATATCCTAAAAGCTTATGATGAGGCTAGTAAATAGTATTTTGTTTTGTTTAATTTTCTTCCCTGCCCTTTCACAGCGATGTGCGGTTGGCGTATTGGCCAGTCCAGAATTAAAGCAAAGGCATGATGACTTTCAAAAAGTTTTAGAGAAATATCAGAAGGAAGGTGGGGCAAAATTCAAAGTTCACGATGAAATCATCAAGATACCTGTAGTAGTACACGTTATCCATAATCAATTAGATGGCGAAATAGGAGCCTCTGGAAGCACCAACATATCTGACCAGCAGATCTTCAGCCAAATAAAAGTGCTGAATGAAGACTTTAGAAGGGCTGCCGGAACCATGGGTTTTAATACCTTTGAGGTAGGAGCAGATATGGAAATCGAATTCTTTTTAGCTCAGGAAGATGAGTTTGGAAACCCCAGCTCTGGAATCACCAGAACTTACCAGAACAGACCATCTTATAGTGTCTTTAGAGACTTAGACTTTATTTCAAGTTTAGCTTATTGGGATTCCAACAAATACCTCAATATATGGGTAGTGGATTTGGCTGGCGTTTATCTTGGGTACGGTGAGTTTCCAGGAGGGGCTATAGACGGTTTAGAATTAACAGATCCACCTGCAAGAACAGATGGTATATATGTGGACTATAAAGTTTTTGGGAAAAGAATAGGAACCGCCGATTCAGGAATCTATTCCTATGGCAGAACACTCACACATGAGTTGGGGCATTGGTTAGGCTTGATACATACTTGGGGAGACGAAAGATGCGGAGATGATTACTGTGCTGACACACCTCAAGCCGAAAAAGAAAATGACTCGGAGACCTGTAGGGATATCTATTCGAGATGTTCGGGCATAAGCTCTAGAAATATGATAGAGAATTATATGGACTACACGCCAGACTCCTGCATGAATGTGTTTACCAAAGACCAAAAGGCCAGAGTAAGGGCGGTTTTAGAGCTCAGTCCAAGAAGAAGGAGGTTAATTTTAAATAGTCAATTTCTCCTGCCCAATAATGACGTGGTAGCTCTTAATGTATTGAGCAACCCAGGAACCAGAGAAGATATGGCTTTTCAAATTCTTCTACCAGATTTCCAAGATTTCACTTTAAGCTTTTACGATTTTTTTGGAAGGCAGGTAGTGACAAAGACATTTAAAGATTATCCCAGTACCGTAGTGCGGGCTTCTGATCTTAACTTACCCAAGGGGACGCTCATTCTGAAAATGACGTCTACCAATACAGAGATTATAAAACGAATAATGGTGTTTTAGAATGAAAGGAAGAATTAAACCAGACTTTGACGATATATTTATGGAATTGGCCATTAATTTGGCTCAAAGGTCGCATTGCGTGAAAGCACAAGTAGGTGCCGTCTTAACCAATGAGACCAGAATTATATCTATTGGGTATAATGGTCCTCCGAGTGGAACCCATAATTGCGATACTGACTTTGGTGACGAAGGCTGCCCAAGAGACTCCAAGGGAAGCTGCTCTTTGGCATTGCACGCAGAGCAGAACGCCATTCTTTATGCTGCCAAAAATGGAGCAAAAGTAGAAGGAGCTACCATGTATGTTACGCTATCTCCCTGCATTGCCTGTGCCCGAGTGATTTATTCCATGAAAATCAAGAAAGTGTTTTTCTTAGATTCTTATGCCGAATACAAAGGCATTCCTGAAGATGAGGGTGTGGAGTTTCTGAGAAAATTTGGTATTGAAGTAGTGAAGTACAGTCCTAAGGCCGCATGAACTATCTAGCTCATTTATTTTTATCAGGAGAAGACGAAGACATACTTTTTGGAAATTTATTAGAAGACTTTATGCATGGTAGGGTGGAGCACCCTAGAAACAATCACCTTTCCGAACGCGTTAAGGTGGGCATTAAACTTCACAGAAGAATAGACACTTTAACAGATACACATGAGCTTGTTAAAGACTGTAAAAGCCTTTTCTACCCGGAATTTGGTAAATATGCTTCTATCGTAGTCGATGTGCTTTTTGACCATTTCTTGATAAAAAATTGGAAGCTGTTTGCAGACGAAGATTTTGAATTGTTCAGAAAACGTGTGTATCTGAGTCTTGAAAAGTATAGAACGGCTATGCCTCCAAATCTTATTCAACTTTTTAACTCCATGGTAAAACATGATTGGTTAAAATGTTACGAATTTGATGAAGGTTTAGAAAAATCATTCTCTGGGCTTAATGCTAGAATTAAATCGGGTCCAGATATGTTAAAGAGCATTCCTTTAATGCATGAAAACTATGATTTCTTGGATGGTAAATTCAAAGATTTTTTTAGCATCATGCAGATTTATTGTCAAAATTACATTACCAGTCATTCATAACCTTGGCCAAATCACTTTCACAAGAACTTGCTGATATCAAATCAGAAAATCTTCAACCGCTTTATTTTCTGCACGGTGCAGAATCCTATTATCCCAATGCCATTGCCAAACGTATTTCTGAGGTCGCTATTCCAGAGCACGAAAAGGGTTTTAACGAATTTGTACTTTTTGGAAAAGAACTAACCGTAGGTGCGGTACTTAATAATGCCCGGAGATTTCCTATGATGGCAGAAAGGCAGCTGGTTTTAATAAAAGATGCCGATCAAATTCAAGATATAGGAAATAAAGACGCCCAGGCTATGCTCACTAGCTATGCCAACGAGCCGCTTAAGAGTACCATTTTAGTGTTGGTTTTTGGGAAAGCCATGGACGTTAGGAAAGCTTTTGTTAAAGCTTTTGAGAAAAATGGACTTATGGTCAATGCTAAAAAGCTCTACGACAACCAAGTTCCCGACTTTATCCAGGGTATTTGTAATGAAAAAAAACACAAAATTTCTCCAAAAGCAGCCCAATTACTTTTTGAACATATCGGCAATAACCTCGAAGCGATAGTAAAAGAGATAGAAAAGATGCTGATCAATTTACCTGCAGGGGCAGAAATTGATGGCAATGCCATTGAGAAATATGTAGGCATCAGTAAGGATTATAATGTCTTTGAGCTGCAAAAATCGCTCACCATAAAGGACGTCAAAAAAAGTTTTCAGATCGTAAATTACTTCTCTGCTAACACCAAAGATCACCCTATACAGCCGGTTATTTTAATCCTTTATAACTTCTTTTCCAAGGTGCTTTTAGTGCATGGAAGTAAGACAGTACCTGGGACAAATTTAGCCACGATTTTAAAGGTAAATCCTTATTTTGTAAAGGATTACTCCACAGCGGCCCAAAATTATCCTGTCTGGAAATTGATGCAAATTATCGCTGCTTTAAGAAATGCAGACAAGTATTCTAAGGGGATTGAAGTAGGTACAAAGACGGCAGATGATCTCTATAAAGATTTAATAAATGAGATACTTTATTAAAAGAAAAAGCTTCCAAAATTTGGAAGCTTTTTTTGTAGCGGGAAGGAGAGTTGAACTCCTGACCTCCGGGTTATGAATCCGACGCTCTAACCAACTGAGCTACCCCGCCATTTCAAATCCGGCTGCAAATGTAGGAAATGATTTTTTACCACCAAAACCTTTTGGAAATAAATCTTAAAAAGAAAAAAAACCTGTGAAACTTGTATTCTTAATGTTAAAAAGCTAACTAGTCAAAAATTAAATATGAGTGTCATATGTCGAAACACAAGTTTGTCGCGGAATTCTCCTTTAAGACTTCTCCAAAAGTAATTTATAACTATATCAGCACTCCTGGTGGGTTGCAGCAGTGGTTTGCGACTAATGTTTCCATTGACTCCAATCATAACTTTATTATTGTATGGGACGGGGTAAAACATGTTGCTCAAGTAAATAAGAAGTTAAACAAATCTGCTAGATACGACTTCTTAGGAAATGATGAAGGCAACTCCCTAGAGCTAAAGCTTGTTTTGGGAGAAATGGATGGGTCTACCTATTTGGAAGTAACGGATACGTCAGACAATGAAGACGAGGAAGAGCTTCAGGAGCTTTGGGACGGCCTTATTGCAGACTTAAAAGACATCGTTGGCGGTTGATATTCTTAAAAAATCAAAATTGACTTGTAGGTGCTGTTTTTCTATCGGACTTTTGAGATCTAGAAAGTTTTGAATGACTAAAATAGATAAACTCGTAATCAAGAATTTCCTTGGGCCATTTATACTCACCACCCTAATAGTAGTGTTTATTTTTTTGCTTAGGTTTCTTATGCTATATTTTGAGGATTTTGTAGGAAAAGACCTAGAAATGAGCACTTTTGGGAAACTTTTCACCTATTTTTCTTTAATTACGGTACCCACAG
>NZ_JBSRVI010000068.1:0-48274 GCF_055134445.1 Arcticibacterium sp. | reverse complement strand
TGAAAAAAAGATGCTTTTTGTGCTTAAACAAAACTATAAGTCCAATTTAAGTCTTTCTACGGGCCTGTTACCAATTAGGTGTTCATTCACTATTTCTTCTACATCTTCTGGGGTTACGTGCCCGTAGTGTATTCCTTCTGGATAAACTATCATAGACGGTCCAAAGGCACAGGTGTCTAGGCAGCCAGCTTTTTGAGCTCTTATTTCTTTTTGAAGTCCTTTTTCTGTTAGGCTTGCCTTGAATGCTTCTACCAGTTCCATTCCTCTTTCACTGCCACAGCATTTCTTAGGGGCGTCTTTGTCATTGGTACAAATGAAAATGTGTTTCTTGAATTTCATAATGAGGTATTAAAGCTTGTTGTAAAAGTGTTCTTTGTTATTTTTCTTGCCAGATGTCCCAAGATTTCTCTGCTTGGTAGACCAGCATGTCGTATCCGTTTTTGATGTTTGCCCCCATTGCTTTTCCTTTTTGAAGGAATAAAGTTTCTGCAGGGTTATAGACTAAGTCGAATAGAAAATGACCTTCGCCTAGTTGGTCATAATCAATGCTTGGGTATTGGTCTGTCTTTGGGTATGTTCCCAAAGGTGAGCAATTGATAATAATTTTATGGTCGTTGATTACTTCATTGCTTTGAGCGTAATCTATTGCGTTATCAGAGGATTTTCTACTTACGGGCTGTACTTTAACGCCGAGGTCTTCTAAGGCCGCTACGACCGCTTTTGCCGCTCCACCATACCCCAGTACTAAAGCTTTCAGGTTATCTATTTTTATGTCTGAGCCTAAAAACTCAAGAAGAGAACGTTGAAATCCGTAGTAGTCTGAATTATATCCAATGAGCTTATTGTCTTCCGTCCTTTTGACCACATTGACGGCACCTACCTTTTCTGCAGATATGTCTAAAGCGTCTAAAAAATCAAATACCTTTTGCTTATGCGGTATGGTAATATTGATACCCCTTAATTCTGGATTTCCTTTAAAAAGACTCGGGAAAGCTGATATGTCTTCTATTTCAATTAGATCGTATTGATGCGTCTGAGAAATACCCAACTTTTCAAACTTCTCTGTAAAGTACTTTTTTGAAAAGGAATGCGTAAGAGGAAATCCTATAAGGGCGAATAATTCCATAAATTTATTAAGAACGCCTTGGTGTTAACTTGTCTTTGCCAACTTCATTTTAAGTACTCCCCAAATCATGGGTGCCACAGAAACGAAAATGATGAACAAAACTACTTTTTCGAAGTTGTCTTTCACAAACGCATTATTACCAAGAAAATATCCTAATGAAGTAATAGACGTCACCCATATCACAGCACCTAGGAAACAGTTTAGAATGTATTTGCCATAATTCATACTTCCCGCACCTGCCACAAAAGGAGCTATGGTACGAATGATAGGCATAAAACGTGCTAGTATAACTGCTTTTGGGCCATGTTTTTTGAAAAACTCCTCTGTTTGCTCTATATACACTCTTTTAAGAAAGAGTATTTTTTCTTTAGATTTTATAAAGGCACTAAATTTTCGGCCAACAAAATAATTGACATTATCTCCAAGTAATGCTGCCACAATCAATAAAGGAATAACAATAGTTAATTCTAGTTTTCCTGTGGTGGACGCTAATAGCCCGACAGCGAAAAGTAAGGAGTCGCCAGGTAAAAGTGGCATAACAATTAGGCCAGTTTCCACGAAAATAACTAAGAATAGAATACCGTATGTTAAAGTGTCGTATTGGTCTAAGAAACCTTCTAACGTAGTCAGTGGGTCCTTCAAAAACTCAAGCAGAAAGTGAATGATTTCCATGAGATAATGAACAGATTTTTATTTAAAGATTAATCGTTTTGTACAATTCTGTCGTCCTGATAATACTTGCCAAGTTTGTATTTTTTCTTAATATCGTCTGGTAAGAAAGTGGCGAAAGTGTCTCCTCTTAGTCCTAATCTGATGGTTTCTAAAGGAATAAGCTCATTTGGAGCAATGTTTCCAAGGTTTACATTTGAGCCAACCAATTTTACGAAATATACTTGCTGACCTTTTTGTGGGGCTTCCCAGATGATATTTTCTGGTGGAATAGCATGAATGATCTCGTCCACTAAACCTTGACGCACTTCACCGCTGCTTCTATATAGTCCGATGTTTCCGCCTTCTCTTGCTTCGCCAATCACTTTCCACGCACCAGCATCAAGTTCAGCTCTCATCATTTCAATCCACTTATATGGAGCGAAAATCTTCTCTGCATCTTTAGAACCTACTTCTGAAAGGACTTTGACGTGTTTAGCCATAGTTCTGATGTACTCGCATTTTTCGTCATGGGGCAGGGTTATAGAACCGTCTGACACTTCAGCGTGCTCTATTTTGAACTTTTCTAATACTCTTAAGTAATCTTCAAACTGGCCTCTTACGGTGAAAGCTTCAAATAAAGTGCCTCCAAAATATACCGGAATTCCGGCATCTTGGTATATCTTGATTTTGTCTTCAATGTTTGGCGATACGAAAGACGTAGCCCAACCAAATTTAACTATATCTATATATTCTGCAGATGTCGATAAAACATCTTCTATTTCACGAACACTTAAGCCTTTGTCCATGACCATTGTAAGTCCAGATTCTCTTGGCTTTAAAGTACGCTCTGGTACTAGATCTAGGTGATAATTCATGCAATATTTAAGATTTCTTGTTTCATTATTCTGGCGGCAAAAATAGGAATTTTTTAAGATGTCGGCAATTTAAGAGGGCAATACATTACGATATAAATAATGCAATGGTCTTTTCGTTATATTTTATTTTCAGATTGTCATGTTGGAATCCTTAGAGCACACTCAAGCGTATATTTTTTGTTTTATTGATGTTGCTTAGATGATTTCGGACTTAAAATGGGTTTATTTTGCGTGTTTACTAAAATTAGTTGATGAGCCTACTCGGTATTTTTTTGTGCTTTCTTAATATTATAGAGCCGTTTCCTGTGCAAGATACGGTTACATATGAGAGAGAACTTTTTGTTGAAGGGATTGAGATCTTGGGCAACGCTAAGACTAAAGAAAAGATTATAATTAGGGAGATGACTTTTCAAATTGGTGATACACTAAGCGAAGGGGAGTTAACAGATAAGCTGGAACGGTCACGGAAGAATATTTTCAATACCAATCTTTTTTTATGGGTTAAAGCAGATTTTGACCAAGTAAATGGGAAAGCTACTATTTTTCTAGAAGTTAGAGAAAGACTCTATTTATTACCATTGCCCATCATTTTTCTGGCAGACAGAAGCTTCAATGAATGGTGGTATAATAGGAATCACGATTTAAAACGCCTGACCTATGGGCTCCTTTTAAATCATTCTAACCTTTCTGGAAATGCGGATGTTTTAAAATTAAAAGCTTATGGTGGTTTTGTGCCTTATTTTGAAATGTCCTATGGGAGACCATATATAGATAAAAAACAAAGGATGGGGTTAAGGGGTGGTGTATTTTATTCTACTCAAAAGGGCTTTGCTTTCAGAACATGGGAAGACAAACTAGACTTTATAGAGACCGATTTAAAAACAGTGGAAAGAAAGGGGGCTTTTGTGGAGTATAACTTAAGAAACGCCTTGTATCATTCTCATAAAATATATTTAGGTTATACCGACAGTAAATTAAGCGAGGTGGCTGCGGAATTAAATCCTAATTATTTTGGCTCTGCAATAGACCATCTTAAATACTTTACTTTAAGGTATGATTACCGTTTTGAGCAAGTAAATAATATACAATACCCATTAGATGGGTATGTTTTTACGGCCAGTGCTCTTCATTATGGATTGGGATTGTCAAAACATCTTCATCAATTAAACTTTGGACTGAACCTGCAAAAGTATTTTCCGTTGGGAGGGAAGTTTTATGGTGATGTGATATTGAAAGGCCAGGTTTCTTATCCTAAAAAACAGTTATATCCGTTCATCTCTGGTTTTGGGTCTAAAAAGAACACGGTAAGAGGTTATGAACTAAATGTTATAGATGGTCAGCATTTTGGCTTATTACAGACTGATTTGAAATATCAGGTATTCAATAAAATGCTTGATGTATCTAAGATATTAAAGTTTAAGCAATTTAATTCTATGCCTTTAGCTTTATATTCTATAGTTTATGCAGACTTGGGTTATATCAAAAATTACTATCCAGAACTAAGTCAAAGTAGCCTGTCCAATAAAGTTATTTATGGCGGTGGAGTGGGTTTTGACTTGGTATCGTTCTATAGCACCGCTTTAAAAATAAATCTATCGGTGAATCAATATGGATTTAGTAAAGTATATTTCGGCGTTTTTAGGGGAATATAGCTTATAGGCCTCTGGAAGCATTATTTTAATAATTATGAAAAAAAAATTACTGGTAGCATTTTGTTTTTTTTCGGTTGTGTCTTGTACATCTGATAAGAATGAGGAAGCTGAAAACACTTCGTCTTTAGTGGAAGAAAAAGCTGAAGTTACAGCTTATACAGAGGGCTTGGTGAATGAGATTTTGGGTAGTGGGGAGAAAACCATCAGAGGTTTCGATTTAGGAGATCCTATTTCACTGGTAAAGAAACGCGAGAAATTAGAGAAGTTTGAAGAATCTGAAGAATTGTTGGGTTATACTTTTGAGATTTCTGAATTCGAGATAGTTGACGTTCTTTATCTTTATGATGCCTCAAATGTTATCAATGAAGTTCAGTTAGACATTTATTTAGACACGGATTCCGCTTCTAATGAAATGATGGAGTCTTTAGTCATACATTTTACGCAGAAATATGGTAAGCCCAAGCAAGGGATTTCTCAACCTACTTGGGATTTAGGTTCTTCGCAGATAGTTACGATTGAAGACATTAAAGCAAAACTCGATAGAGGACTTCAAGTTAGGTTTAAGAAGGCTGCTTAAGCCTCTAAAACCAATTCTTTTAGTAGTTCTACCCAGCTCTCTTTGTCGTTAAGGCTAGGTACCAGCTGCAAGTGCTCTCCTCCGTTTTCAATGAACAGTTCATTGAATTCATCGGCCACTTCAATAGTCGTCTCTAGGCAATCTGCCACAAAGGCTGGTGAGAAGGCTAATATGTTTTTCACACCCTTTTGTGCCAGTTCTTTAACGACATGGTCTGTGTATGGTTTAATCCATTCGCTACGTCCTAATCTTGACTGAAATGACAGTGTGTATTCACCCTCTTTCAAATCCATGGCTTTCGCCATTAATCGCGTAGTTTCAAAACATTGGGCTCTATAACAAAGCTGATTCTTAGACGTAATTTTATTACAGCAACTTCCTAGCTGACAGCAGTCATTATCGTCATCTCCTTTTAGGACTTGCCTTTCTGGAACACCATGGTAGCTAAAAAGCACATGGTCGTACTTTCTTTGTTTTTGGAGCTCCTGTGCGTTTTCAACGAAACTGTTGATGAATTTATCTCTGTTGTAAAAATTGCTAACGATTTTAAGATCCGGGATGCTCTGCCAAGTGCTTAAAACCCTTGATACTTCTTCATACACAGAACCTGTACTGGCAGAGGCATACTGAGGAAAAAGAGGAATAACCACTATTTTTTTCACTCCAGCTTTTCTTAAAGCCAATAAACCATCTTCAATAGACGGACTCTGGTATCTCATGCCAAGTTTTACGATGTAGTCGTCTCCCAGTAAATCTTGTAATTGTTTTTCGTTGGCTTCACCATAAATTTTGAGTGGAGAGCCTTGCTCTGTCCATAATTCTTTATAAATCTTAGCCGATTTGGGAGATCTAAATGGGGCAATAATAAGATTGACTAAAAGCCACCTTTGAATGAAAGGGATATCAATGACCCTTCCATCCATTAAAAATTCTCTTAGATACTTTCTTACATCTGGCGTACTTGGACTATCTGGCGTTCCTAAATTGACTAAAAATACACCAGTCTTAATTCGTTTGCTCATTTATTTTATAAAAGAAGGTCTCTCAAATTCTGTATAAACAGCGGCGTCTAATTTTTTGTAAACATGAATATTTGTTATTTGCCGCTCTCCTCTATCTCCAGATAGCTTAACTTTTTCATAGGTTTGATAATTATTCCACGGGGTAGAAAACCGTGGCTCTGTATCGGAGATTTTAGGAAAATAATCCCATTGGCAAACTAAATCTGTTTGCTCGTCAATGTAGACTAAATATTTATTTTGAGGCGTTACACCGACTTGATCAAAGGTAAGTTGGAGTACATCACAGCTGGCTCCAGCAATGGCGTTTTTCTTACCAATATATTCTAAATTAACGCCTGGGTCGTCTAGTTTGAATGGCATTATTAACCAATAAGAGTCATTAACCCATTGTTGATAAGCCTGAGTCAAGTATTTGTCCAGAGAGTCTTTTTGAGTGTATTCTACGCCATTTTTAAGTACTCTCCCTGTTTTATTTTCTAGGTTATATAGGTAAACCGTGTTTTCCTTGTGGTTATCAATTCTCACATCTCCAGTCTTTTTGTTCCAAGTCAATGTTCTGGCGTTAAAGAAGTTCCACGATAAATGATGGATGGCGTCAAAAGCTTTTTGACCACCCATGGCCTTTTCAGTTTTTTTAATTAGTCCTTTGATTATGGGGTCATTGGATTGTGAAAACGTGGAGAAGCTTATCAGAAATGAACAGATAAAAAATAGATTTTTTTTCATTAACTTACGAATATAGTTTACCGTATAATAAATTTCTAAAATAATGTCTTTAGTAAGCGTGTCACAGTTCTATTTTTGAATAACTATTTAACACACCGAAAATCAAGAAATCATGGATACCAAAAATAATCAGAAATCTAAGGAGAACAGTAAAGAGTCTTTCTTAAATATTCACGACTGTTTAAAACTTATAGGGATGAAAGAGGTAACCGCTAACGTTTACGCTCTTCCATCTAAAAAAAAGGAAGGGGCTTAATTTTTTTAGTAAGCTCTTACTTCTTTCCCTTCCATAAAGTTCATATAGGCCTTATTTACCACCTTGTTGCCTCCTTTGGTTGGATAATTTCCCGTAAAGTACCAGTCTCCTAAGTTTTTAGGACAGGCAATATTCAGGTTCTCCACTGTTTGGTAAATGATGGCTAGCTCCGCCTTGAGTTTGGCAGGTTTTAATATTTCTGATATTTTTTCAGAAACTTCTTCGTATTCGAAGGTGTCATAAAGCCTCTTGACATAGTTTTGTTTGTGACCTTTATTATTGGCAAAGTTTCTTTGAATCTCTTCTAGTACTTCTTCTTTCATGTAGTCCAGACCTTTTTGCTTTAACAATGCCAGCATTGCTCTAAAGGCCACAAACTCTCTCACCTTACTCATGTCAATACCATAACAATCTGGGTATCTAATTTGCGGAGCAGAAGAAACGATGACTATTTTTTTAGGTTCTAGTTTATCCAGAAGTTTAAGGATAGACTTCTCAAGCGTGGTTCCTCTGACAATAGAGTCGTCAATGACCACTATGGTGTCTACGCCTCTTTTTACCACACCTTGAGTCATTTCATAAACCTGAGAAACCATCTCACCTCTGTCGTTATCATTGGTGATAAAAGTCCTCAATTTTACATCTTTAGAAACCAGTTTTTCAAAACGAGGTTTGAAATTTAAGATCTTGTCAAGTCTTTCTTCGCTCACATCTCCTTTGAGAAGTTGTTCTTTTCTCCATTTTGTGAGATGCTCTTCAAGACCTTCCATTAATCCATAGAAAGAAGCTTCAGCAGAGTTCGGAATATAGGAGAAGACCGTATTTTCTAGGTCATGATCAATTTCTTTCAAAATCTGAGGAACCAGAAGCTTACCTAGTTTTTTTCTTTCCTGATAGATTTCATCATCCGACCCTTTTGAGAAATAGATTCTCTCAAAACTACAGGCTTTACGCTCTACAGCTGGAACGATGTTATATTCGTCAAATTCACCGTATTTGTCAATAATGACAGCATTTCCGGGTTGAATTTCTTTTATATCTTCAAATTTGGCTCCGAAGGCGGCTTTTAAAGGTGGTCTCTCTGAAGTGACTACCACGACCTCGTCGTCTGCCCAGTAATATGCTGGTCTAATTCCTGCGGGGTCTCTTACTACAAAAGAAGAACCGTATCCCGTGACACCTGCAAGTGCATATCCTCCATCAAAATCTCTACAGGCTCTGTGAAGGACTCTTTGAAGGTCCATGTTATCTTCAATAATATCCGATAGAGCAGGATTGTCATAAATTCCTTTAAACCTTTCAAAAACCCTTTGGTTTTCTTCGTCAAGGAAATGACCGATTTTTTCCATTACGGTCACAGTGTCACCCATATCTTTAGGGTGCTGACCTAGTTTAACCAGTTTTTTGAAAAGTTCTTCCGCATTGGTCATGTTGAAGTTACCTGCACAAACTAGGTTTCTGCTTCGCCAATTACTCTGTCTAAGCATTGGGTGGCAGCTTTCAATTTCATTTTTTCCGTGAGTTCCGTATCTCAGATGGCCTAGCCAAACTTCTCCTGTGAAGGCTAAGTTTTGTTGTAGCCAATCTGCGTCTTTGAACTTACTTGGATTGTTTTTTAGTACATCTCGATATTTGGAATTTATTCTTCCAAAAATGTCAACGATAGGCCTATTCTGGATAGACCTGTATCTTGAAATGTAACGATGCCCCGCCGGAACATTCACTTTTACATTAGCCACTCCCGCACCGTCTTGCCCTCTGTTGGATTGTTTCTCCATGAGGACATATAACTTATTTATGGGGTAAAGTGGTGAGCCATATTTCTCGATGTAATAATCAAGAGGCTTGCGAAGGCGAATGAGGGCAATGCCGCATTCGTGTTTTATTGCTTCACTCATAGCAAAAAATCTGGGATGTTTTGTAATAAATAACTACCTGCGATTTTTAAAACACAAAGGTGGGTATTATACCAGCAGACTCCAAGGTTTTTTTACAACAATAAAGGTTAACGAAAGTTTAATATAAGTTTTAACCACTAAGCGGATACGTATTGTACCATTTAAGCTCCTAGTTTTTTTTTAGGTTGACCTTCTCTTCAATAATGTATCTTGGCCTAGCCTTTATTTCTTCATAAACTTTACCCAAATATTCCCCGATTAATCCAACAGCGATCATATTTGAGCCGCTGAAGTACGCCATTGGAAGCAGGGTGGAGGTCCACCCTTGAACCGTAACACCTACCAGTTTGCTGTATAAAACATAAGCGGTGATTCCGAGTGCTAGCAAGAAATTAAAGATTCCAAACCACAGTACGATTTTCATGGGTGTGGTGGAAAAGGAGGTGATACCATTCCATGCAAAGGCCAGCATTTTAGAAAGAGGATATTTGCTTTCGCCTGCTTCTCTTATTTTTCTGGCATAGAAAACTTTGTCAGATTTAAAACCTATGGTAGGTATAATGCCTCTAATGAACAAATTAACCTCTTTATAAGCTCCTAATTCGTTCACAACTTCTTTAGACATAAGCCTGAAGTCGGCATGGTTAAAAACAACGGGAACGCCCATTTTTTGCATCAGCTTATAAAAAGACTCGGCTGTGAATTTCTTAAAGAAACTATCAGAAGACCTGTCGTCTCGTACACCATAAACTACATGCGATCCCTGAAGGAAACTAAGCACCATTTTTTCTATCACATTGATGTCATCTTGGAGGTCAGCATCTATGGTAATGAAGGCGTCGTATTGTAGGTTGTTTTCTAAAAGACCCGCTAAGACGGCATTTTGATGACCGAAATTCTTAGAAAGTTTGATAGAAGAGGTGATGTTACTTTTTGCGGTAAGCTCCGAAATGATTTCCCAAGTTCTATCCTTGCTGCCGTCATCCACCAAGCATAATTTACTTGAGCTGGATACTAACTTCTTGTCAATTAAGTTTTGAAGATAAGCACTGAGTTTATCAAAAGAAGAATGTAAGATTTCTTCTTCGTTATAACACGGGACTACTATCAGTAAGGATTTCTCCATTTATGAATCACTTTTATTGGGTAAACAAAAGTAATAAAGTCTAACACAAAATCAGACATGACTTCTAAGTCCTCATAAAGGTTTACTACTTTTGGGCTGAGTCAGCATAAAATCAATGAATCTGCGTCTATCATACATCAGAATAATTACTTTTTTATACATCGCTTTTCCACTAATTCCCTTCTTTTTAGGTTGGGTGAGGTTGGAGTATGGGATTCCTATGCTTGGCTTGCTCTTTTTTGGAGGTTTCAATTATGTAAAATCGCTGGATTTTAAAGAACGCTTCATTTTAAGGAAAAGAGACTTACTCATCGGACTTGTTATTTTAACAGTTTGGCTCTTGTTCTCCGGAGCAGGGGGCATGGGTTATCAAGTTTCTGACCATGTCAAAAACAATACCCTCGCTAAAGAATTAAGTAATTTAAGTTGGCCGCTTGAATATGACGTGGATGGTGAAAAAATGTACCTCAGTCATTATCTATCCTTCTATATAGTAGGTCCTTTTGTAGCAGGTTTTGTAGGCTATACCTATGCACAGCTCATCGTTTTTTTATGGACAGCTTTAGGTGTTTATTTAGGTGTATTTTGGTTGGCTCGTGCTGCAGGAGGTTTTAATTGGCGATTCTTTTTATTCTTTGTCCTGTTCGGTGGCATTTCTATATTTTCATTCATCTTTAAATATGAAAGTGGTTTTATTACAGAAATACTCAAACGAGTCAACGAACACGGTTTTGTTTTTTGGATGAATAGTTGGGATGTGATTCCTTTAAACTACCTGCATATTACGGATATGCTCTACTGGACACCACAGCATTTTATACCTGCTATTTTGGGCATCGGGATTTTACTTAATGATGGCCTGATAGATAAAAACATTACGTTTACACCTTTTTTACTTTGTTTGCTGGTGATGTGGTCGCCGCTGATTTTGGTGGGTATATTTCCTTATTTCGTTTTCGTTTTATTTCAGCAAAGATTTAAAGGTGTTTTTAATATTACCAATTTGGTGATAGCTCCAATTATTTTCCTTTTTCTAGCGAGCTATTTGTTAGCCATTGAATCTGGTGATTTGGTGAAGCACTTCATTTTTACAGCTGAAGGCTCAGCCTTAAGAGATCAAATATTGGTCTTCCTTTATTTTGTGTTCTTTGAAGTAGTGGTTTGGGTTCTGCCTATTTATTTCATCAAAAAGGGTAATTGGGGACAAGGAGAGAAGCCACTTTTTTACTTGCTTACTTTGGTGTTACTCTTAATTCCACTTTATAGGTTTGGACTTTGGAACGACTGGTGCAATAGAGTGTCTATGCCTTCCTTGGTGCTGCTTTCAGTTTTTGCTTTTAATGCATTCATGAAGTCCAAAAAACTTAAACGAGTTTGGATGATTGCTCTATTGGTTTTGGCTTCGGTAGGCCCGATGATGGATATGGTTGGTTCATTCAAATATTCAGGCTATAAACCTAAGTTTAGGCCACCCTACGAACAAGATGTTTTAAGTTTGCCAGAGATATGCGTGAGTTACCCAATAACGCAGTTTGTGGCCTCTGAAGAAACCTTCTTTTTCAAGTACTTGGCGAAAAAGCCAAATAAATAAAATATTTTAGATTTTTGAATAGCCTTTGATAAAGATAAATGTCTGAAAACATTACCATTTTAATCCCTGTTTTTAACGACTGGGATGCCCTTTCTAAACTTCTAGAAAAAATAGAAGAGCAGGCGAATTTGCTTAAAATGCGATTTTCGGTGCAAGTGATGAACGACTGCTCCAGTTTGCCTATGCAGGTGGCTAGTTATCCTAGTTTGGATATTTCGGTAGTTCATTTATTAAGAAATGTGGGGCATCAAAAGGCCATAGCGGTAGGTTTAGCTCATTTGGCGAATTCAGATGCTAAATCAAATGTGCTGGTAATGGATGCGGATGGCGAGGATAAGCCAAGCGACATTCCGGCTATGATAAAGGCTAGTACCGAAAACCCCGATAAAATAATATTTGCTCATAGAAGCAAAAGAAGTGAGGGTATAGTCTTTAAAATATCTTATCAGATTTATAAGTTGGTATTTAAGTTGTTGACTTCGCAGGTTATCACTTTTGGTAATTTTTCTATAGTGCCACATGGGATGTTAAAAAAGCTGGCTTTTGTTTCTGAAATATGGAATAATTATCCTGGTGGAGTAATTCGTTCAAAACTACCTTATACTTCTATTCCTTTAGAGCGAGGTACTAGATTGGCAGGCGAATCTAAAATGAATTTTGTGTCATTGGTATTACACGGAATGAGCACCATCGCCGTTTTCTTGGATGTAACGGCGGTAAGAATTATGCTTTTTTCCATCTTCCTGATAGCCTGTTCCTTTCTAGGAATTGCAGTTGTCTTTGAATTGAAATTTGTGGCAGAAATGGCTACACCAGGTTGGGCTTCTTCATTAGCCTCTGGATTTATGATAATAGTGCTTCAGGCCTTTTTTATCTCTTTGTTTTTGGTGTTTACCGTGTTAAGTTATCGTAGCAATAAGCACTTTATTCCACTTTCAGATTACAAGCCCTTTATAGAAAAAATAGAGAAAATCTCTTAGAAAGATATGTCAATACTTACAGGTTATTTAGAGAAAATAGAAGCTTGGGTAGCATCATTTGTTTCGGCCGAAAACTGGAGATTTAAGACTGTTTTGCTATGTGCTCTGGTGGTTGTTTTATCTTTCTTTAATAATATTTCGCCGCTTAAATCTTTTGGAGATTTTTATCAATCTGTTTTTGTAGATAAGACCGAACACTTCCTTTATCAAACAGTAGAAGACCGTGCAAAGTCGCTCACTTCAAACTTTGATTATGAGCCCTATTCGGGCAAAGAAAGTAGAACCTTCAGGCTAGTAGCACCCATTTTTGTAAGAGTTTTAGGTATTTCCCATATCAGCATTGTTTTGTATGGCTTGCAGTTGCTCTGTGGCTTGTTATTCTTTTACATGCTCACAGGTTTTATTAATGACTTATTGAAAGATAAATCTGCTACGCTTTATGCTATGTTAGGCATAGCATCCATTTACTTAGGAGCTTGTTTCTTTATTGACAATGGTGGCTACGGCGATTTATTCTCTTACTTCTTCTTATTTCTAGGTATCTATTTTGCTCGAAAACCTTATTTAGTATTTATCTTTTTAAGTCTGGCCTTTTGGAACGATGAAAGAGCTTTTGTAGGTAGCGGATTAGCCTTTGTTTGGCTTTGGTGGTATCCACAGTTTAAAGCAAACGAGAAGATAAAAATCAAGTTTAACTGGTCTATGGTGGCCGTTATTTTGGCTTAGGGTGCTTGGGTGGCAGGTCGCTATTATTTGATGAATGTGGTGGGCATGAAACCTACTTATAATCCAGATGGCGAGTTTGCTATCAGAATACAGCAAAGTATAGACTCTTTAGGCTTTAGGCTCTTATGGCAGTTTGAAGGCTGGTGGTTGTTGTTTCTTTTGGCTGGTGCTATTCTGTGGACTAAAAAAGAATACTTGGCTTTGGCTCCTATGTTTATAGCAGGTGCGGCTTCTACGCTGTCTGCCATGATAATTTATGATTCTACCAGAAGCGGAACCTTCGCTTTTTTGACTATATTTTTCTGCTTAGCCATTTGTAAAAGATATTTGACCGACAGACAATTACGCTTGATTTTACTCGGAATTGCAATCCTCTGTTTCCTACATCCAATGGCAAATAAAACGCATGGGATGGGGTTCTTTTTGATGTAGATTTATTTTACTCACTTTAAAACGGACTGTTATGAAATACTTGAAAAAGTATTGGCCACCACTATTTTTTCTATTTGTAGTGTTTTTTATACGTTTAGTTTCTACCTATAATAGCAAGAAAGAAATTATTTGTAAGGTTGATGAAATCGATATCGCAATTACTGGAGCAATCAGAGTATATGAAAATGGAGAAGAAGTTAGTTTTAATAATTTTAGTTTCTACAAAACAGAAGATATTCAGGTAGGTGATTCTCTTGTAAAACCAAAGGATTCGGAATATCTTTATCAATATAGGTTTGATGTAGAATTGAAGAGTTATAAGCTAATAAACCAATTTTATGAAAATTGATGCAATGTAGATTCGGCTCTGTGAAGTCTTCAATTCTTCGTAGGGTGTTAATCAGCCTCTGGCTGATATCTGCTACTTATTAAACCAGCCATTTGTAAACTCCACACCGAGGCTCCAAGCTTCTGTGAGCTAGGTTCTAGCTTTTATTTTCAGCCCAGAAGAAAAACTAATACTTCAACAAGTCACTCAAAGCATGCAAAAAGGTGGTTTCTTTTTTATTAAAGCCATGAAAAGACTCAGCAATTTTCTCGGCGGTATTGTAAATTAGTTGCCTGTTTTTCTCTGTGAAAAGCTTCGGGTGTTCTTTCATGTAATCACCAAACTCTTGTAAGGTGTTTCCTTCGTGCCAGTCGTTTTCATGAAGCCAGCTAAATACAATCTCAATTTGATAAGCAGCATCGGTATCGAACTCATCAAAAGTACCTTCTAAAGGAAGCCAATGCTGTTTTACTATGCTGTCAAGCTTTTCTACTTCGTCCAGTCGGACGGTGCCGTCTGCGTCAGCAATGCCGTAAAATACTCTACCTAGTTGCTGATAAAAACTCAGCATTGTTTCGTTTGAAGGTTTCATAATCTCTTTCTTTTTTGTAAAGCTAAGCAAGACTCTTGAATTGGGTGCTGTGTTAGCTCAATAGGTTTACTGTCGTAGGTCATGTTTTTTTTGGGCTTAGCTACTGCCCTATATTTAGGGTTGAGTTGAATGCCGTCTTAAATAAAAACAGAAATAGTATATAAAGTTCTTGAGCGTAGCGTCTTGGATCTCAATAGGCACTTCTTAAATAAGGTAATGTAAAACTTGCCAATGATGAAAATAGCTCCATCTGGTTTTAACGAAATTAATGTTGAATTAAAGGCTTATATTGAAACTGAAAAATAAAGAGCTACTTCAAAACCGAAGAGCGGTTTAGCTCGGCGGAACGCGACTACTGGTATCAAAGCAAATTATTTAATTATTAATTAAAGACTTTGGATAAAGAATACGATTCGATTATTGTTGGTTCAGGTGCTGGTGGTTTATCAAACGCTTTATGTTTGGCTAGAGCTGGTCAAAAAGTCCTGCTTTTGGAGCAACATGATGTTCCAGGAGGTTGGTGTCATAGTTTTACGTTAAACGGTCAGCGTTTTAGCCCAGGGGTTCATTATGTTGGTTTAATTGGAGAAGGAGAAGGGACCAATGAACTGCTGTGTGGTTTGGGAATTGCAAATGACATTGTCTTTTTTGAAATGAATAAAAAAGGTTACGAGCATTGTCATATTGGAGACGAGAAATTCTCAATACCTGCTGGAATTGAAAATTTTAAAAGAGAATTATGTAAACGCTTTCCAAAAGAAGAAAAAGGCATTATTAAATATGTCGATTTGGTCAACTCTATTTATACTCAGATGATGTTCATTCCAACAATGAAAGGATTTTGGGATCACCTAATAGTTCCCTACAAAACGAGATATGTGGGTAAATATGGACTTTTTTCACTCAAACGAGTGATTGATTGGCATATTAAAGACCCACTACTTAAAACAATTCTCAACGTTCAGTGCGGGGATCACGGCTTGCCGCCATCTAAGGCAAGTTTTTTGGTTCATGCCATGCTAATGGCTCATTATTTTGAAGGTTCATTTTACCCCACCGGAGGTGGAGGAGGTTATGTAAAAGCATTCACGAAAAAAATAAAATCACTTGGGGGCGAAATTAGAACCAAATCAAAAGTGGTAAGAATATTAGTAGAACAAAAAAAGGCCATTGGTGTAAAGCTAGAAAACGGAGAAGTAATCAAGTCCAAAAATGTAATTTCCAATGCAGATCCAAGTATTACCTTTTTGGAACTCGTAGGGGAAAATAACATTAGCAAAAAGCTGAAGAAAAGATTAGACAATACTAAATATTCGGTGACCTCTCTCATCATGTTTTTAACATTAGACATCGATGTTACAAAATATGGAATTGATTCCGGAAATGTCTGGAAAATTAGCGATCCTGATTTAGATGCTGTCTATGGTAAGCTAACCGAAAATGATGTGCTAAAAGGTGATCAGTTTAGTGGTGTTTTTCTTAGTTGCACCACACTTAAAGACCCTCCAAGTTTTAATGGACGTTATCATAATTTTGAGATCGTTACTTTTTTAGACTTTTCGGCGTTTGAACAATTCGAAAAAGGACAAGATTATCATACTAAAGAGTATAAAGACTTTAAAAAGAAGTTGATAGACAAGATGTTAAATACGGTCGAAAGTCTTATTCCTGATGCCAGAAAACACGTCGTTCAGGTTGAATTAGGCACTCCCATGACCAATAGATACTATATTAACTCTACTCGAGGCAATGTATATGGAACTGAAAAAACATTGAAAGCCGTTGGTCCTTTGGCTTTTAAACCTAAAACAGAAATTGAAAACCTGTTCTTAACTGGAGCAAGCACACTATTTCACGGTGTTGGTGGTGCCACTAATTCGGGGCTTGAAACCGCAGCGGTAGTACTGGGCTGTAAGTCACAAGACTTATTAAACGATGGTGAAAACCAAAAAGTCCGAATATATGATGCTGAAGATCCTACTTCATGGCCAGATTGGGTACATCAGAAGCGAGCGGATAAAATAAGAACATTTAAAGAAGTCGATTCGAAATAAAAAAAATAGGACACTCGCTGTAGGTATCTGCGTTCTTAGTATAATAAATTTGTTTTGTTCAAATGAGTACATTTCACTTAACTGAGTTTCGGTCACTCTAGTTGCTGATAAAAACTCAGCATTGTTTCGTTTGAAGGTTTCATGATTTCTTTCTTTTAGGTAAAGTTAAGCAAGACTCTTGAATTGGGTGCTGTGTTTACTCAGTAGGGATGCTGCTGTTGGTCATGTTTTTTGGAAGGGCTTTCCCTAACAAGGTTTCTCAGCTTAGTCAATTGGTTTTGACTTACACTTTTTTATGTTAGGTTGGTCTAAAGGGCTTATAAGCATCCTAAAGTATTTTCAAGACTATTAAATAATTCTAATTTTCCCAGTTTTATGGTCAATAACAATTTGACGTAAATTGTAAGGTCCTTTTCGCAATTCAGTTGGATGGTTTGAATCATTAATAAAGTGCAATGCGTCGTCTATTTCCTTGTACTGTAAATCATTTCTTGGATTGGATTGGTTCGAAATGATTTTTCTTTGTTCGGGATTTTTTCGTTCATAAACTCTATCCTGTACTATTGTTTCCCATTCGAAGGAGGAAGGATAATTATTTGAGTATCGGTTTATTAAGATTAATAAATTATCATAGTATGCGAAATGGTCAAATTTGCGTTCTTTCCAGCTTTCGTCGTAACAGGCCCAAATATTTATTTCAGTGGTTTGATTTACAGAGTCCGATTTTGCATTTGCTAAAAAGATGCCGATTCTTGGCATTTTGTTCGCAACATTGAAATTAAAGATAGAAGGTTTCCCTATGAGTTGTTCCTTGTATTTATCCATTGCTTTTTTTACCACAGGGTCTTTTTGAAATGCCCAATCTACCTTGACTGTTGTTTGGCAGTTGGCATTGAAAAAGAATGAGAAAGTTAAAATAATAATTCCTAAATATTTCATAACTCTAATGTTATAGGATGGTTTTGGCTATATATCCACCTTAAAGATAGTTTATTGACAGTTTTTTTGAAGAAAAGTGTCCATTAGAATTGAATTCGGCTCAGTAAAGTTTAAAGATTTTGCTGTCTTACGTATCTGCAAATATTAAGGCGTATTTCCCATAACGGAGTATCTGTAACTGACTCCGCAGTCTTCCAATTCTTAGTTCTTATCCACCTAAAACCACCCCTG
Source organism: Arcticibacterium sp. (assembly GCF_055134445.1). Lineage (NCBI taxonomy): Bacteria > Pseudomonadati > Bacteroidota > Cytophagia > Cytophagales > Leadbetterellaceae > Arcticibacterium > Arcticibacterium sp. Next base: position 30,492 of record NZ_JBSRVI010000068.1, on the reverse strand, counting down.
CACCCATTGCGGAGCAAAGAAAAGACCAAGCACTATAAAGGCCAGTATGCTGAGGTAAATAAGCTGTAGCGGCGGAATACTTTTACTTTCTAGGGTGTCAGCTGGCTTTTTCAAAAACATGAAATAAGGCACCTTCAAATAGTAATAAATGGAAACGGCTGTGTTTAGTAAACCAAAAGCCAAGACCCACATTAGAATGCTTCTGCCAGAGCTATGGTATTGCTCATAAAGCGAGCTAAACACCAAAAACTTGGAGGTAAAACCTGCCGTAGGCGGCAAACCTACCAAGGCTATCATAAATATAAGCCCCACAACGCCAAAGAAAACGAACTTCTGACTTAAGCCTGCCATCTTTTCAAAAAGGTCTGACTTTGTTTTTTCAGAAATCATATCCAACATTAAGAATGCTCCGATGGACATAAATAGGTATACCGTCAAATAGAAAATGGAAGCCTGAAAACCTGAACTCTCAAAAGCTAGTAAACCAATTAAGATAAAACCAGCTTGGGCTATTCCTGAATAACCCATCATTCTTTTCGCATTTTTCTGCGACAAGGCCGCGAAATTACCTATCAGAATAGATAGCAAGATGATCACACCAAGTACCAATGTGGTGTCTACAGGAATAGCTCCTAATAACTTATAAATTAAAAAGACGGATGCAATTTTAGGTGCAATGGCAAGGAATGAAACCAATGGCGTAGGTGTGGCTTCATAAACATCAGGTGCCCAGATATGAAAAGGAGCAGCGGAGAGTTTAAAAAGAGGGCCTGCCAATGTCATACTAAAAGCCGTTAATATTACCCAGTCAGCATTGTTTGGGATGTGTGTTAAATATGCATCAGAGTTGAATATTAAGGACCCTGTAGCGGCATATAAAAAGGAAATCCCAAATAACATGATGGCGGTACTAGCAGCTCCAAAAATTAAATATTTTATACTGGCTTCTAGGTTATAGGTTTTGCCATTCATGGCCACTAAGATATAAGAGCAGATAGAAACGGTTTCTAACGAAACAAAAACGCTAATAAAACTGTTAGCCATCAAAAGAAAAAGAAGCCCAGTGACAATGGCGAGTAGTATAACATAATATTCGCCGTCAAGGTCGTGCTTCATGACTTTGATATGAAGCATAATGGCTATAGAAGCGAGTAAGGTTAACTCTTTGCCAAAAAGGCTCGTTTTATCACTAATGAAAAGGTCATTGAAAATGCTTTGTGATGCTTCGGGAGTGGTGGCTACCAGAAAAAAAGCAGCGATAAAAGTTAAAAGACCAAGTGCCCAAGCAGCTGTTCTAAAAGTGCTGTTTTTTTTGCCAAAGGCTATTAAAATAATAATGGCTACTATTCCCAAAACCAAGCTTATCTCGGCAGAAATAAACGAAGTACTATGAAGGATATGTGAAAGCTGCTCTAACATTTATTTGTTTAAAAATGCATCTACTGCACCGGTTGAGATAGATAAAAGCAGATTTGGGTATATCCCAAATAGTATGGCAAGAAAACCCAAAGAGAAAAGTAACACCACTTCTTTGGTATTTAAGTCGGTCATTTTTTCTTCCATTTTTCTATTGACCCAAAATTCGCCAAAAAACATTCTTTGTAAGGTCCATAAAAGATAAACGGCCGATAAAACTATTCCTAGCACTGCTAAGGCTGGAATCCACTTAGAAAGTGCTGAAGTTTTGAAAGCACCTAAAAGGGAGAAGAACTCGCCAATAAATCCTGAAATTCCTGGTAAGCCTAAAGAGCCAAAGAAAGCCAAAATAACTACGCCTGTAAACAAAGGCATTTTGCTGGCTAAACCTCGGTAGTTTTGAATAAGTCTGTTGTGCGTTCTGTCATAAATAACGCCCACGATAAGAAAGAGCATAGAAGATAATATACCATGACTAAACATCTGGTAAATACCTCCGTTAATGCCTTCTTCGTTAAAAGCCGCAAAACCTAAAAACACAAAACCCATGTGTGATACAGACGAATAGGCTATTAACTTTTTGAGGTCGTCCTGAGCCAATGCGTTAAACGCTCCATAAATAATAGAAAGTACACCCAAAATGGCAATGACCGAAGCCATGTCCATGGCTTCTTGCGGGAAAAAGTCCATGCCTATTCTCAAGAATGCATAACCGCCCACTTTTAAAAGAATGCCTGCCAATACCACAGAAATGGCGGTAGGTGCTTCTACGTGAGCATCGGGTAGCCATGTATGAAAAGGAACTATTGGAAGCTTTATACCGAAACCTACTAGAAGAAGAACAAATAACACGCTTTTAACAGGCCAACCAAACCAATATGTACCGCTAGCAGCATCTAAAACCGAACCTGGTACATAATTAGAAGCGTCTGATAAAAGTCTGAAATCAAAAGTAAAGGCATTCTTGCCAAGTGCGGCAGAAAGCTCTGGATTAGTCACTGACAAGCCCATGGCTAACATGACAATCAAAACAAAAACGGAACCCACCAAGGTATAAATGATGAATTTCATGGCGGCGTACTCTCTTCTTTCTCCCCCCCAAATACCTATCAAAAAGTACATAGGCAAGAGCATAAACTCAAAGAACAGGAAGAATAAGAAAAAGTCTAAGGCGATAAAACAACCATAAACCGAAGATGTCAAAAGTAAAAAGAAGGCAAAATATGCCTTTGGCCTTTTAGTAATGCTGGTAGATGCTATGGCAGCGGCCATAAACACAATACCCGCTAATAAAACCATAGGTAAGCTGATGCCGTCAACACCTAAGATGTAATTGATGTTAATTACACCAAGTTTTCCGAGGTCTAGGTTTATCCAAGACGCTTCTTCCAAAAACTGATAGCCAGTAATGGTTTTATCAAAACTGTAAAAGAGAAATATACAGATGAGCAAGTTAACCAAGGAGATACCAATGGTTATATGTTTGGATGAGGCCTCCAGTCTATTCGGTAAAAATAGAATGAGTACTGCCGCCAATAGCGGTAAAAATATTAAAAAGGATAATAGAAATGCTGTCATATTCTGCTAGAGCAAATTCAAAAGTATCATTATTGCCAAGAAAAATAGAATTAGGGCTATCAAATAGCTCTGTATTTTTCCTCCTTGTATTGTTTTTAATCTATTGCCAATGCGTTCCACCCAAATATATATGAGTTTTACGCCTCCGTCCACTACTTTTTCATCAATGGCATAGACCAGCGTTCCTAATCCTGTGAAGGCTTTGGTTAAAAGGTTTATGCTTCCGTCTACGATAAGATGGTCGAATTTATAAATCATTCTGGCAAAACCTTTCATGTTATGAAGTGTACCTGCAGGGTGGAGGCTTTCTTCATGGGCAATTTGGTGTAATTGTCCTGCCAAAGGTTTTGAGATTTTATTCAAATAAAACCAATCCATGTAAAAGTGATTAAGTCCTAGTTTCGACCAGAAATTAAGTGTTTGTGTTTCTAAAGCCGCTTCCTTTTTCGTTTTAATATAAGATAGAGCTATTGCTAAAATAGCAAGGACTAAAACCAAGTAACCTAGCCAATGATTGTTTTGATGAGGAATAGGGAAATGATTGGTAAATCTGTTCACCTCAAAATTTAATGGACTATTGCCAAAGGCAAACCAAAAAGATAAAAGAGCCAAGGGAAGTATAGACCACTCAAAAATGCTAAGTCCGCTCCTGGCTGTATGATGCTCTTGGCTGTTTCCTCTTTTTAGGAATACTAAAACAAAGGCCCGCATCATATAATACCCTGTCAATACAGACGCTAAAATCCCCAAAATAGGGATGAAAAGCAATGTTGAGTTTTGGCTTTCTGCCCAATTCCAAGTTGAAAGTAAAACGGCGTCTTTGGAAAGGAATCCTGAGAAAAATGGCAAACCGGCTAGTGAAGCACCACAGATAATAAATAGAATAGCCAAAAGTGTTTTTTTAGAAAAAAGACCACCCATTTTGAACATGTTTTGTTCGTGATGGAAATGGTGTATCACAGCTCCTGCTATTAAGAATAAACCTGCTTTAAAGAAAGCGTGGGTAAATAAATGAAAGAGTGCAGCATTGGTGGCTCCGGCTCCCATAGCCATGACCATGAGTCCTAATTGTGATACAGTGGAGTAGGCTAAAACTTTTTTGATGTCCGACTGGAATACGGCAGAATATGCGGCCAAAATAGAAGTTAAAGCACCCGTAAAGGCAATTGCCTGACCTGCTGTAGGCGTGAAAATGAAATCAACCCTTGCGAGTAAAAATATACCTGCGGCTACCATGGTGGCGGCATGAATTAAGGCCGAAACGGGCGTGGGCCCTTCCATGGCGTCAGGAAGCCAAACCTGTAATGGGAACTGTGCTGATTTTCCGACACAGCCGCCAAAAAGCATAAGGCCTGTTAAGGTTAATATGCTGTTTGGTTCGTAAATTATAGTTGACAGAGCAGAAAGCTCTAAAGTTTCAAATTGAAAATAGACGAGGCCAATACCTATCAAAAAGCCTGCATCTCCAATGCGGTTCATTATAAATGCTTTTAAAGAAGCGTTAGTTGCAGATTGTTTTTTGTACCAGAATCCTATTAGGAGATAAGAACTAAAGCCAACCAACTCCCAAAAGATGAATATAAAAAGGAGATTTCCGCTGCAGACTAAGCCTAGCATAGAAAAGACAAACATATTTAAGTAGGCAAAGTAGAGGTTAAACCTACTGTCTTGTGCCATGTATTTGACAGAGAAAAGTTGAACCAGAAGTGCTATAAACTGCACTAAAGCCCACATTAATAAGGTCAATTTATTTATGAGAAGACTGGCAGATAAGGAAGAATTGACGAAGGTTACCCAAGAAAACTCAAAGAATTCTACTTCTTGAAAACGACTGAGTAATAAGAGGGCAATGGTTAAGCCAGTAAGATTTATAATAATAGAAAAAGCAGAAGCTATGATTTTAGAAAAGGAATTCCTAAAGGTTAATAGCCCTGCAAAGCCCAGTATATAAAGACTTAAGGTTAAGAAAATGAGTTGGTCTGTTGGCATAAATTAGCGAACCAATTTCGGGCAAATATAGGGCTGTTTTTAATACTCTACCAATTTGGTAGAGTAAAGATTTCCTTTAAAACGCAATTTAATCAGAAAAGCACATTTTCCGCCCAAATTCTATCAATCTCTTCAGATAAAGGAATATTGATTGTAAAAGCTCGGGCACGCTACTGACAGAAGGTTGTCACTGGCGACTCATAGTTTTGTTTCAAAGCAATTTAAATTAAAAAAAAACATGATAACATTTATTGAAGCATTTAAAAGAGAATTGGCCGATGAGGCAAAGGAGACAAGAAGGATGTTGGAAAAAGTACCGGTAGAGAAGTACGACTGGCAGCCTCACCCAAAGAGTATGAAATTAGGCGTTTTGGCCTGTCACCTAGCCGAAATTCCAGATATGATAGAGAAAGGACTATTGTCTGATAAATGGGATTTTGCTGAAGAAGAAGCTTGGCAGCCCACTGTTTTTAAAACTAACGACGAATTGCTAGCATTTTTTGAGAAATCTGTAGCAAAGGCAAGTGCCGCTTTAGAGCAGTCGAAAGATGAGATTCTTTTAGACAAATGGAAGTTATGTGCTGGAGATGTCACCTATTTAGAAATGGAAAAGTGGGAGGCAGTACGACATGCATTCGGTCAAAATGCACATCATAGAGCTCAGTTGGGTGTATTCTTGAGACTATTAGATATTTCAATCCCTGGACCATATGGCCCAAGTGCGGATGAGATGTAATTGGAGGTTTTTTTAGAGATTGAAATTTTCACATTGGGAAAGAATATTGTTAAGAAAGAGTTTCTGCTTCTTGGCTCACTTTCCAGTGGGAACTTCATTTTTGCGAGGCGTCGCACCGTTCGTAAAAAACGAACCGGGGAGGCGTTCCTCCAAAAAAAAGCTACACTCTGTAAACTCGCACATTCAAAATTCTTAATGCTGGTCGATGTACTTTAGATTATGATGTTAGAATTTTGCTTGTGCTCAGACAGTACAGAGCGATATAAGGTATTTAACTATTTCTTTCTATGCAGAAGAGTAATGGAATAAATTCCGATTTGTCAAAATACTGTCTGAAGCACGGTCAGAATTATAGGAGTAATACTCGTTAACAATTTCAATTGTTAGCAAAATTCTGACTGTGCAAGTTTATTTTGACAGGTGGTTTGAACGGTTCGCCGCCGCGATTAGTTTTTGCCTAAACAAAAAGGTCAGGCATGCCCCTGTCTGCCGACAGGCAGGCGGTAGGGCAGCGAAAGAATATGTCTTTAGAAACTCTTTGGAAGAAGGCGTATTGGATTAAGATTACTTGCAGTGAAGTTTGTAGAAAAAATTAAAGATTGATTTTCGTATTTTCGGAAATCAATCTTATAAAAGCCTAATGACAATAGACGCTAAAAGCCCTGACGATTATATCTCAAAAGTTCCTGAGGAACGCATCTCCGCTATGACGAAGCTGAGAAATGTAATTCTTGAAAACATTCCAGAAGGTTTTCAAGAATGTATGAATTATGGCATGATTGGTTATGTGGTGCCACATGCTATATTTCCGTCGGGTTATCACTGTGATACAAAATTACCGTTACCTTTTATGAATATTGCTTCGCAAAAGAATTTCGTGGCGGTGTATCACATGGGAATATATGCAGACCCAGAGCTAATGGATTGGTTTGTGAAAGCGTACCCAAAATACAACTCAAGAAAACTGGATATGGGTAAGTCGTGCATCCGTTTTAAGAAACCAGATGAAATCCCTTTTGAACTGATAGGGCAGCTGGCTTCTAAAATGACGGTGAATCAGTGGATAGAAATGTATCAAGATAAATTTAATCAATCAGGAAAAAAGAAAGCCTGATTGATTCTCAATTTATAAGTCCAAGTTCTCTACAATGATGGCACTGGCTCCACCACCACCATTACAAATAGCTGCCATACCATATTTTGCTTTTTTCTGTTTCAAAACATTGAGAAGTGTAACGACTATTCTACTTCCTGAATTTCCTAAAGGATGACCTACTGCCAGAGCCCCGCCATGGATATTTACTTTCACTGGACTTATTTCTAATACCTTCATAAAGGCTAATGGCACTACCGCAAAGGCTTCGTTTACTTCAAAGAAATCTATGTCAGAAATGTCTAATCCAGATTTTTCTAATACTTTTTTTGCAGCTAGAACGGGAGCAGTAGTGAAAAACATTGGGTCTTGCTCGGCTTCTGCATAGGCTACTATTTTGGCTTGAGCTTTTAGTCCTTTACTTTTTAGCGTTTCGGCGTCGGTCAAAACCATACTACTGGCCCCATCACTCATTGGACTGGAACTCGCTGCTGTTACGGTTCCGTCTTTTGAAAATGCAGGTCTTAAAGTTCGCATTTTCTCAAAGTTGGCCTTAGAAAAAGCTTCATCCTGAGTTAAAAATTGAGGTTCTCCTTTTCTGGTTGGGATTTCCATTGCAATGGCTTCTTCATCAAAAACGCCTTTCTCCCATGCGGCAGCACATCTTCTATAGGATTGTTCGGAGTAGTCGTCCTGCTCTTCTCTTGTTATTTCATATTTCTCGGCGGTTTTATCACCACAAAGTCCCATAAGGCAACTATTGTACACGTCTGTTAAACCATCTTTACTGAGAGCATCAACCAAAATTTTGTCTCCAAAACCTAAACCAAATCGTGCGTTGGGTACATAATGAGGGATGTTCGACATACTTTCCATTCCGCCAGCAATGCCTATACTGACTTCACCAACTTTTATTTCGTTTGCTAATATGCTGATGGCTTTCATGCCGGAGGCACAAACTTTATTTACAGTGGTGGCACATACGGCGTCTGGTAATCCTGCGGCTTTTGATACTTGCCTCGCAGGTGCTTGACCTAAATTGGCGGAAATGACATTTCCAAAAACTATGGTTTCAATATCTTCGGGTGACACTCCCGACTTCTCTAAAGTAGATGCTACACTCTTTTGGCCAAACTCTATGGCCGATACTGCACTGAGAGCACCACCGTAACTTCCTATGACGGTACGGCTGCTACCTAAAATAAATACGTCTTTCATTGATTTCTTGTTAGTCTTGTAAAATGAAGTTTTAAAGTTCTTTTAATATAAGTAAAAAGAATTGATTTTTGATTTTCAACTAACAAAACCCTTTTGACGTGAAGTACAGAACACTAGGAAAGACCAATATTGAAGTATCAGAAATTAGCCTTGGCACCTGGCAGGTAGGCGGGAAATGGGGAGAGCCATTTGATTGGACCTCAGCAGATAAGATTTTAAATGAAGCTGTGGATGGCGGAGTGAATTTCATAGATACGGCAGATGTGTATGGAAATGAAGTAGGTGAAAGTGAATGGGCGGTTGGCAAATTTGTCAAAAGTAGGTCTGAGAAAATTTATGTAGCCAGCAAATGTGGAAGGCAGTTAAATCCGCATAATAATGAAGCTTATAAACCAGCAGCTCTAAGGAAGTTTGTGGAGGATAGTTTGAGCAGAATGGGTTTAGAAACCTTGGATTTGATTCAATTGCATTGTCCTCCAACCGAAGTTTTTTATAGACCAGAAGTTTTTGAGCTTTTTGATAGATTAAAAGACGAAGGTAAGATTCAAAACTTAGGCATAAGTGTAGAAAAGATTGAAGAGGCTTTGAAAGGAATAGAGTTTGAAAATGTAACTACGGTTCAAATTATCTTTAATATGTTTAGACAACGCCCTGCTGAGTTATTCTTCGAGCAAGCGAAAAAGAAAGACATAGGCGTTATAGTAAGAGTGCCTTTAGCCAGTGGACTATTGACAGGGAAGTTTTCTAAGGACTCTAGTTTTGGAGAAGGCGACCATAGACAGTTTAACAGAAACGGCGAGCATTTTGACAAAGGAGAAACTTTTGCCGGAATTGATTATAATTTAGGTTTAAAAGCTGTGGAAGAATTGAAAGCCGTTTTTCCAAATCAAACTAATTTGGCCCAAGTGGCCTTAAAATGGATTTTGGGTTTTGATGCGGTAAGCTGCATTATTCCTGGTGCGAGTAGGGTAGAACAGGTTAAATCTAATTTAGGTGCATCAGAAACTCCAGCTTTAAGTGCTGCACAGAAAGAGGCCGTGAATAGAATTTACGAGAAGTATATTAAAAAGAGCGTGCATCAGATTTGGTGATTTTGTCTTAAATATTATTTATATCACGTTCCTAAATATATTTTTAGTTAGCATTTGTAAGGTCATTTTCAATGACTTCTTCAAAAGGAGAGCGTTTTCGTGTTCTCCTTTTTATTATAAAATTTGCATCGTTTAGACATCCAAAACAAAAGCTCCTTTCTCGCCAATTCTGTCTTTGGTCTCTCGAGTAATATACCTCTGCTGATCTACCTGCTGTGGGAGGTCTCTAGCACAGAAATAACTATGGATACTTCGGCGGTCTTTTTGGGTAAGGTTTGTGGTGCCGCCATGCCATACATGCGAATTAAACACCACCACAGAACCAGCTGGTGCCAATATCAGGATTTCATCAGAATGCTTTTGAAGTGGATTTTCTAAGGCGTCATTCGGCAATACGTTTAATTTATGTGTACCAGGTACTATTCTGGTGGCTCCGTTGTTGAATACAAAATCATCTAAAAGCCAGATGGTATTACAGACCTTATACTCACCATTGGCTACTGTGTTACCCCAATCCACATGAAGCTTTTGTAGACCTTTGCCAGGTTTGGCGGCCCTGTAATTTAGTGATGAAAGCTTATAATCTTTGCCAATAACTTTTTCAACCGTGGCCAAAACTTTTGGATGCATATAAAACTGGTCAAATACCTTTCCTTTGTTTACCAAATCAGCCAGTCGATCAACACCATCCTCTGTAGGATGCCGAATATATTTAGAATCAAATAGTTCAGAGCCGGCCTTTTTTCCTTCTTTGGCTAGCAGGTCATCAATTTTATCATTGACTTCTTTTACTTCTTGGCTGTTTAATAATTGACCCAGATTTAAAAATCCGTCACGGTCAAGTGACTCCATTTCTTTTTGACTTAGCATTAATAGGCTTGAGTTTAATGTGATGTAATTTCGTGACCTGTTCTGATATTTTCAAAGAATTTGAGAAAAACATAAACTACAATCAAAACTCGATAAGAGTATTTTGCATGGCGAATTCTGCGGACATGTATGGCTTTTTTTAACTTCAATTTATACTTCCGTACTTTCTTCTCAAAAACTTAATCCACCTCAATTGTACATCAAAGTTTTCCACGCTCTTCCACTATTAGGAACATTCTTTTTTATATTTGCCACCGATGGAACAGTTCGTAGTATCAGCTCGAAAATATAGACCGGTAACTTTTGATTCCGTAGTGGGTCAAAGTCACATTACCACCACTTTGAAGAATGCAATTAAGACGGAGCACTTAGCTCAAGCGTTTCTTTTTTGCGGTCCAAGAGGGGTAGGAAAAACGACCTGTGCCAGAATTTTGGCCAAAACGATTAACTGTCAGAATGTAGGAGCAGATACAGAACCTTGTAACCAATGTACAAGCTGTAAAAACTTTGCTCAAAACGCATCTTTCAATATCCACGAGCTAGATGCTGCCAGTAATAACTCGGTGGAGGACATCAGAAATCTTATAGACCAAGTTCGTTTTCCGCCGCAAGATGGAAAGTTCAAAGTCTATATTATAGATGAGGTTCACATGCTGTCTTCAGCGGCATTTAATGCTTTCTTGAAGACTTTAGAAGAGCCACCATCTTACGCCATATTCATTTTAGCGACTACGGAGAAACACAAGATTCTCCCAACGATATTAAGCCGTTGCCAAATATTTGATTTCAATAGAATTCAGATAAAAGACATGGCAAATCATTTGGCTGAAATTTCTTCCAAAGAAGGTATTGAGTCAGAACCAGAAGCTTTGGAGCTTATCGCTCAAAAGGCAGATGGTGGATTGAGGGATGCCTTGTCCATGTTTGATTTGAACGTAACCTTCTCTACAGATAGAAAACTGACTTATGCGGAGGTTTTAGAAAATCTTCACGTTTTAGATTATGACTATTATTTCAAAATAACCGATGCTCTTTTTACAGGAGACCTTTCAGAGAGTTTGTTGGTTTTAAATGAAATCTTAGAAAAGGGCTTTGACGGACATCAGTTTGTGACGGGTTTAAATGGGCATTTTAGAAATCTATTGGTAGGGAAAGACGCCAGAACCATCGACTTGATGGAAGTGTCTACTTCTGTAAAACAGAAATATCTGGACCAAACTAAAAAGCTCAGTCAAGGTTTCTTGATGTCGGCTTTGAGTATAGGTAGTCAGGTAGATTTGTCTTATAAATCTGCCAAAAACCAAAGACTTCATGTAGAGATAGGGCTCATGAAAATGGCCAGTATCTCTCAGGTACTTAACTTAAGCACGCTTCCAAATGGGGAGGCTGAAAAAAAAAACTCAACTAGTGTAAGTTCTTCTATTGCTCCAGCGGAAAAAAAGGAGACTGCTGTTCTTCCTAGGCCAGAAATAAAGGCAGAGATGCCAAAGCCGGCTGGTGTAAGACCGAAATTTAAATCTTCAAAGTTACGCTCCACGGTGGATTTAGAGGAAGAGATTCTTCAAAAGGGTACTCCTGTGGAGGTTAATAAGCAAGAGGAGGTTCAAAAGGTCATAGAAAATAAGCCTTTTACTGTGGAAAGCGTCAAAGGAGCACTGCTAGATTGCTGTAAAATAATGGAAAAGCAGAGTCAGCACATGATTCTGAAAAGTGAGTTTGATTTGGAGGATGGACTTATTACGCTAAAGTTGGTTAATCAAACCTTAATGGATTTGTTTGACGAACAAAAGCAAGACATTCTTGACCACATTAGGAAAAACCTACAAAACACATCATTACAGTTAACTTCAAAACTGGTTGCCGTCAAAAATGAAGGTAAACCTAGAACCGAGCAGGAAAAATTTAAGGCGATGCTAGAGAAAAACCCGGCATTGAAAGACTTTAAAGACGAATTAGGATTAGATCTGATTTACTAGTTTGGGCATCCCCCAATTGTGGTTTCAAATACGGTACCGGCTTCCACTTTAAATCCAGGATTCATCTGAATATACTTGGATGTAAGCTTCACTTTGGACAGCGAACCCGTAAACTTAGAGTTGGTATTTATGGAGCTTTCCGCTGTTCTGCTTAGGCTTTTGGAGAAATCGGCGGCATTTATGTTTAATTCATCAGGACATGGATAAGCTAATTTCACTAACCAAAAGTCTGCTCCCCCTTTATTGCCAGTTAAATTGCCATTAGAAGAGTAGGAGTGACCAGAGATTAGAAAACCACCATCTGCAGTACCTGTGATACTTGTAGGGGATTCAAAACCACTTCCCCCTAAAACGTTTATCCATTGTGTCCCTCCAAAAGGAATTATTTCGGTAACTAAGATATTTGAAGTATCGGGTTCTGAGCCTGGAAGCCAGTCAGAGAAGGTCTCACCTACTACTATTGGTTGAAAGCTAGACTCATTGAAGTACATGTCTTTCGCAAAGTCGTTTTTAGCACCTCCCACCGAGAAGCTTGTAATGTTTGAGCCTGTGGTGTCTACGTTTTTAATCCAAAAGTCAACTCCTCCAGCGTTTCCTGGTGCATTTGTACTTGAGCCTAATATTAAGAACTCATTGGTTTCGTTCATTACCACCCTTTCTGCTATATCATCTCCGGTGTTTGAGTAAAACTTGGTCCATTGTGGCAGTCCAGAGGTATTTATTTTAAAAAACACGATATCAAATCCAAGAGAAGTATGACTCACACCGTTTATGGTAGTGGAGTTACTCTCCCCTAAAACATAATAGTTACCGCTATACTCCAATATATCAGCCGAATATTCATCAGCTGTTCCGCCATAGGTATTTTGCCAAGAAATAGCTCCAACAGCGTTTGTCTTGACCACCCATAGTTCTAAAGCTTTAGAAGTCATGGTTTTAGTAGCGTGAAAAATGAACCCGCCATCCGAGGTTTGAATTACTTTTCCTTTTACTTGTGGGTTACCTCCGTAGAAAGTTTTGAAGCCTTGACTTCCGTCGTTATTAAGTTTTAAGAGCCAAACTCCTGCTTGATTAAAATCATTATCAGCGGAAGCTACATAGCATAAGATAATTATACCACCATCGGAAGTAGGTGCAATTGATGCGGGCATGTCATCTAAAGTTCCGCCAAAGTTTTTTGACCAAGATTGAACACCGGTTGAGGTAAGTTTTGCAACATAAATATCAGAGGCTCCTTTATTGGCAGGAATATCTCCAGTCGCATTAGATTTTGTGCTGCCTGCAATGAAAATATCTCCTTGAAAGTTTTGGACAGAAATTAAATTAAGGTCGTCACTAGAGCCACCAATACTCTTTTGCCAACTAAGCGTTGGAGCTTGTGCAAAAGTAAGCATGCTAGTAAAGACTAACACGAAAACGTGAAGTAGGTATTTTTTCAATTATTAGGAAGCGTAATTTTATAAAAACTGACAAATGCTTTTAAAAGTATCTAAATACACTAGAAAAACACCAATTAAATGATGTTATTTTTTAGATTAATGCCGAACTGTGTTTTGTGGCGTATGAATTATGCTTTGTTAATAACGAAAATATGTGTTTCTGAAATACCTTTTACTAATCTATATGGGTGTATTTTGGATAAGGCATAAAAAAAGCAGTGGCAAAAGCCACTGCTTTATAAAGATTGTTGATCTAAACTTTAAAACTTAGGTTAGATTTATAGACTTAGATCTTTGATATGAATGTTTCTAAAAGAAAGCACTTCACCATGACCAAGGAATCCGACATGTCCGCTAGTTCTTGCCAAGCCAGGATGCTCTTTTCCGTCTAAAGTTCCTTCTTTGCTAGCTTCTAGATAGTCGCCATCTAAAATAGTGGTTCCGTTTAAAACTACCTTTATTTTAGAACCTTGTACTGTTACTACCTCTTCATTCCATTCGCCTAAGGGTTTCAGAAATCCCTTTTTTGCAGGTATTACGCCGTAAACAGATCCATGGTATTGGTAATCGTGCAGGTCTGCGTATTTATCTGCCGTGTTATCTAAGATTTGCAATTCAATGCCCTCATAAGCGGCATCGCCTTCTAAAGGAGCATGGATACCAAGACCGTTATTAGCACCTGGAGTTAATTGAAATTCGAATTTGAAAATGAAATCACTGTATTCTTTTTCTGACAATAAATTTCCACCGCTTCCTTCGGCTCCCTTTTCTTCTGGGTTTACGGTGATTACGCCATCTTTAACAGTATAAACAGCTTTGTTTCCTATCCAGTTATCTAAGTTTTCTCCATTGAAAAGCGAAACAAAACCATCGTCAGAGCTGGCTACTTCTTCCGTAGTTTCGGTTGTTTCAGTACTGGTGCTTGTACATGAATAAAGGGCAACAGGTAAAGCTAGAGCTAAACCAAGCGTAGTTATTTTCATAAGTATTTAGTGAGTTATAGTTTATCTTATTTTGAGCGTAAAATTAAAAAATTACAGCTCAGTTTTATTGGAACCGAGCTGTAATATGTAATAGAAATTAAACTTCCCAGCCTTTTCTGTAAGTTCTACCTACAAATTGATTTGCAGCTTCTAGGTTGGTGATACGCATATTTTCACCATCCCATAGGAGTTTCTTTCTTGCAAAGAATTCCATTTTGCCTTTGCTATCTTCTTTTCTGAGCATATAACTTCTAATGGCTAGATTGCCCATTAAAACAGTTTCTGTCATTGGGCCTGCATAATCAAAAGAAGAAGTAAGTGCCATATGTTCTGGACTTTTAAAACCAGCTTTACATGCATCGACCCATTTTCTTTGGTGGCCATATTCTGGCTCATCACTTTTCTCTACATCCGGACCAAAATCTTTGGTACCATCATTAAGGTAAAGTTTTGGCATTAAAGGAGAACTATCATTAATATTGGTTGATATAATTCCTTTCTCACCAACGATTAAAACACCATTCTGGCTGTCTTTTCCTCCTATATCGTCATTTGCAGGAATGATATCTGGGTGAGAAGGTCTGATACCGCCATCGCTCCATGTCATTTCTATGGGCGACTTGCTTTTTGCGGTAGCACCAAAATTTAAAGTAATAAAAGAAGAAGGAGGGCAGCCTTCTGGGTTATAATCGGCATTCCACATTTTAGAATAGATAGAAGCCACAGAGCATTCTGCTGCGGTAGGATATTTTAAGCCCAATGTTCTAAAAGGAATATCTATTAAGTGACATCCTACGTCTCCTAAAGCTCCTGTACCATAATCCCACCAGCCTCTCCAGTTAAACGGATGCATGTTAGGAGTATATGGTTTTAGTTCATTAGGTCCTAGCCATAGATCCCAGTTAAGGTCATTTGGTTTTAGGCTGGCATCTGGTTGTGGCATGGCATTTCCTTGTGGCCATACTGGTCTGTTCGTCCAGATTTGCACTTTAGAGATTTTGCCCATTACACCAGAGTCTACCCATTTCTGCACCATTCCTAAAAGCTCATTTGAACCTCCTTGGTTACCCATTTGGGTAACAATTTTGTTGCTTCTGGCTAATTCCGTTAAGATTCTAGCTTCACGAATATTATGCGTCATAGGCTTTTGCACATATACGTGTTTGTTTCTATCCATGGCATACTTAGCAGCAGGGCCGTGAACGTGGTCTGGCGTAGAGATTGTAACGGCATCGATATCCTTTTCCTTGTCTAGCATTTCTCTATAATCTGCATAGAGTTTAGCTTTAGGAAAAGCCTTTACTGAGGCAGAAGCAGAACCTGAAAAATCTACATCGCAAAGAGCAACTACTCTTTCTCTACCCTTTACAGAGGCATTTCTGATGTCGCTGGCACCTTTACCACCTGCACCTATCGCTGCTAGATTTAATTGATCACTTGGAGCAGTGAAACCCACTCCACCTAGAACGTGCCTAGGTACCACAAAAAAGGAAGAAGCTATAGCTCCCTGCTTAATAAACGACCTCCTCGAGGTACTGTTTTTTTTAGCTTTCATTTTTTAAGAGTCGAATAAATGGTTGAATTAAAGTATTTCGTTATTTGGGTTTTGTTTCTCCAAATACTTCTTAAAATTAATGAAAATTATTATATCTAAAGTCCTAATTCTGCTTTTGTTGAGTGCTGAATTTAGGGTTTTGTCTAGTATTTCAAGCTTAGCATATTCATAAAGACCTGTGGTATTTCTTTTTAGGTCTTGTGGAACAAAAAAGTGGAGATATATAAACGATGCAGTGGCTATTAAAACCTTAAAGATTTCTTTATATAAGCTTACGGTCTACGTAGAGCTTTTAATCCTGATTTTGATGATTGAAAATAATTTCAATTCTTTGGTCTGGTATGAGCCACATTAAAGCAACTAAAACATATAGGATGCCGGCTATCCAAACGCTAATCCAACAAGAGGCAATGGCCAGAGCGTATAAGACTGGGGAGATTTTACCTTTTATATCTTTACCAATGGCTTTAGATAGTAAGGAATCTGTTCCATGATTTTTTATAATGGTATTTTGTAACATGCCATAGGCAATGGCCGCCATGAGTAAAACTACCCCATAAAGGGCCAAAGGTGCTTTTGTAAAATTGTTTTCTCCAACCCAGCCAGTGGAAAACGGAATAAGCGATAGCCAAAATAATAAATGGAAGTTGGCCCAGAGTATTTTTCCAGAAACCATTTTAACGGTATGCATCATGTGGTGATGGTTGTTCCAATATATGGCTATATAAATAAAGCTTAGCAGGTAGCTCAGTGCTACAGGAATGAGGGGTTTCAAGTCGGTAAAGTTATCTCCATGTGGCACTTTGATTTCTAATACCATAATGGTAATAATGATGGCCAGCACCCCATCGCTAAAAGCTTCTAAACGTCCTTTATTCATTATTGTCTCTTATTTTATTGGGTAAATTTAGCGTTTATTGTTTTATGGAAACTTTTCATTTAAGTAAGAAATGGAGCGGTGGTGGTTTGGGAAGTAAATCTTGTTTTATTACCTGCTTTTAAATAGCCTTTCAAAGGCTTTATAAACGGAAAGATGTAATGCATCTCCATGTTTTTGTTTAGGGAAATAATCAAAATAGACCTTCGTGTTTCCTAAAGCTCTTCTTTTCTCTTTTTTATAAAGTTTTTTTGCCGTTTTTTTCATGATATGCCCTTCTTGACCTACAGAAATATAAATAGCTTTGATGTTGGCATCATAAACAGGCTTAAACGCTAATAGTGATTGGTTATCCCACCATAAGCTGGGACTTACCAGTATATAATAATTAAACAAATGTGGTTTTTTATACAGGATTTCTGTTGCCAAAAGCCCACCGAGAGATTGACCAATTATAGTTTTGGAGGGAGAAGTTTTGTAAGTTTTTTGAATCAAAGGTTGCAGTTCATTTTCAATGAATTGAATGAAGTTTTCAGAGCCGCCAGTGGTAGGGAAGTTCTTTTGATCTTGTACATTATGAGTAGGAAATGTAAAGTCATGTTTCCTGTCAACATTGGCAATCCCCACAACGATGCTTTCTGGAAGCATATTTATCCATGAGAAAGAGCCAAACTGAACTAGGCCGGAAATATGCATAAAGTCTTCGTCTTGTGAACCATCTAACAGGTAGATTACAGGATAAGTTATGCTGGAATCATGGGAATAGCCTAGAGGTAGATAAACATTGACACTTCTATTTTCATCTAAGATTTCAGATTGAAAACTTAGTACTTCACCAATGCTTAATGGTCTTACATCTTGACCAAATGTATCCAAGCAGAATAGAAGGAACAGGAATAGATATGAATTTTTCAATTTATTTTTTTGACAGACTTCATTTCAACCAACTGGCAAGTTGTTCTTTGATGCTCCACGGTTTCGTCAGTACCTTTTAGTTTCCTCACCAGTAGTTCGGTTGCTATATGACCTATTTCATCTGCAGAATGGAAAAAGTGAGTAGTATTCGGGTGCATCACTTTTGGGAGGGTGCCGTCAGAGATAACGATTAAAGAGATGTCTTCAGGAATACGTATACTTTTACTGTTAAGATAATGATAAAGGTTAAGGGTGAGAGTATCTGACATGGTGTAAATGGCGGTCAGTTCTGGATTTTGTTCCAAAAAGTCATCCATGGCCTTACCGAAATCTTCCGAATGATCCACCATCAACTGTACCCCTTTTACTGCACCATTTTGTTTTTCAACGGATTCTTTAAAACCACGACTTCTTTTTATCGCGGTAGTACTTTGAACGTTTCCAAAAATACCTCCGATATTGGTATGGCCCATTTTAATGAGGTATTCCACGGCATCTTTGGATATCTTTTCACACTCTATACCTACTGTGCTGATATGGTCATTTCGCCACATTCTGTCTAGCATCACTATAGGAGCACCATTATTCGCTAAAGGAGATAGATCGTTGTTTTCATGTACTCCAGCACCCAAGGATAATAAAATACCATCCACAGATAGTTGATTACAATAGTCTATAATTTCAAGTTGTTTTTGGTAGGAATCTTCAGACTGAAAGACTAGCAGAGAATAGCCCTTTTCTTTTACCACTCTGGAGATACCATCCATAAGTGTTGGAATAAAGAACATATCGTATCCGGGTAGTATCAAAGCAATAAGCCCTGAGCTGTTTGTTCTTAAATACCTGGCTCTTAGATTGGGAAGGTAATGATACTTTTTGCTGGCTTCTTTAACCTTGGCTTTTGTTTTGGTGCTTATGTCTGGGTGATCAGAAAGTGCTCTCGATACCGTGGAGATAGACATATCTAAGATTTTTGCTAAATCCTTAAGTGTGATTTTTTCCATCTGCTTTTAAAACATTCCCTACTCCGAACCAATTCATGGACGGAATAAGGAAGCGTCATTCAAGAAATATTTTAAGACTATTGAAATTAGATATTAGTCCTGATAAATCCGAAGGTATTAGGTTTTTTTGAAAATCAAGTTTGCAAACCGGGGTATCGTATTTGGGTCCTTAATGAGGTGGTCATTGCCATCAATCCAGAGACATTCATACCCACGTCTGTGAAAATAATTAAATATTTTCACTTTTGTTTCTTCGCGTACTTCTATGAAGAAAATAGTCTTATCTAACTTTTGCGATAAACCACTCAAGACATCTTCTTCAAAACCCTCTACATCAATTTTTACAAAATCAGGTATACCAAATTCCGCTAAAAGCGTGTCAAATTTTCTTAAGCTCACGGTATCTGAAAACCCCTTGTAGTGCTCACCAACAAACTCTTTTTTGAACGAGCCGCTTCTTCCTCCGGTTTCCGTGTCTCTAAAAAACTCTAAATGGCTGTCATTATCCCCTAGACCAGCGTTAATACAATGAACATTGGAGCACTGATTGATATTGACATTAAACTGAAGAAATGCAAAGTTATTATAGTCAGGTTCAAATGAGATGACCCTTCCAGAATCTCCAACCATTTGACTAAACGGCAAAGCATACTGACCAATATTACCACCAATATCAAAAACCAAGTCACCAGAATTTACATACTTTTTTACTTTGTTCTGAAGATGGTTTTCATACGAGATTTTCCTCTTGAACAAAAATGTAAGATGCTGAGCTTTCTCATAATGAAGTTTCATTTTGGAGCCATTAATTTCTTTGATGGAAATAGTGGTTTTTGAGAAGGATTTAACGAATGCGGAAATCACATCATAAATCATTGTTTTCATTCCTAGGCTATTTGGTTGGCGACTTTTTATTCCGTTGACTTAAAAAACTAAGATATAAGTCTTCCGTTTAAAAAACCTTTTTTCAGGTATTAAAGGCAGCAATTTAAAACCTTTTTCCTGAGTTTATTTAGAACGCTACGCACTATATTTTATTTCTTGTGAAGACCGCATTTGGCTTTTAAATGTCATTTTTTTTAACAGAAAACAGTGAATGAAATTAATGCGGAGATGGGTGTTTTTTTTGGTGACCATAGGGGTGTGAGCGTAAGGGAGTTAGAGCATGGACCTCTAGATCTCCTATTCGTTTTTCTAAAAATGCGTAGGAGATAAAATGTAAGATTGGTCTAAAATCGGTGATCTGTGAAATTATTATTTATCCATATTTTATTTCTAATTGTTGGGTATTGGCTGAACCATAGTTGTGCCCACAGCTATACTAATGGAAAAGCCAATTCCTAAATAGTCCATGTTACCTAGAATAGAACCCAGTATTACGCCAAAAGGTATACCAATTGCTGCCATTCCGATAGCGATTAATAATTTGGGTTAACGACCTTTTCATTTGATTTGCTTGCCCTTTTTCCGACGAATGACTTGTGTTTATGGCTTCAATTTCAACATTGATAATTTGAAGACTTTCATTAGAAAATGTATGACTTTTTAACTCCTGCTGTAGACCTTAAAATTGGAGGAATTGTTTTAGTTTCTAGCTGTTTTTTTTGCCTTTTGTGGAGGGTTTTAACTTTCATAGTCAATTTTAAACTTATTAATAAAGCCGCTGGTATGTTCTAAAGAAAGCTTATTTTGAGATTACTTTTGTTCTAAACTCACAGTAGGGGTATTTTAAATAATAAAAAAATGACACCATCATCCATCTTCTCTTTCGGAAACTCTTTTGTTATACTGGGTTGGTTACTCTTGCTTATTTTACCTCATTGGAAATACACCCAAACACTAGTTTTGAATGGGGTAATACTTCTTTTGGCTCTGATATATGCCTATTTGCTAATTAAGGATCTAAGTTGTTTTGATATGGGTAGCTTTAATTCTCTAGCCAGTGTAAAAGCTCTTTTTACGAGTGATACCGCTATTGCGATGGGCTGGTTACATTACCTGGCTTTTGATTTATTTGTAGGAGCGTATGTCATAAGGAAATCAATAACAGTGGGTGTGCCAAGATGGCTTTACAGCCTGATTCTTCCTTTTGTGTTTATGTTTGGACCCGTTGGTTATGTCATCTTTGTTATTGTCAAAGCTGTTAGGACTAAGTCTTTGGTGGAATGAAAATACGTTAATTAAGTTTTGATAAATCCTTAATTTCTCTTTCATTCAAAGCTCGGTCAAAAACGACCAAGCCGCCTATTTGGCCTTTGAAGAAGTTTCCCATACCTCTTTTGAGTAACACAGCCCCAACCGTGAAATCGGAACCATTGCTGCCCATTCCATCTGGGAAGTAATAAGGGTTTTTACTGTGAGTTAAACCTTCAGGTGTTTCTTTAAAGCCTTCTGTATGAAGAATTAATTCAGGCTCGCGTGATTCAAAAACGCCATTCAAATAGGATTTAGCGTAGGTGCCATCATAGGTAAACGCCACTACCGCCCATTGATTAGGTGTGACCTTTTGTTTGCTTGCAGAATAGTCCAAAGAGTAAGGGTATGGCGGTGTTGGTCTGCCTGTTTTAGAGATATGACCACAGACTTGGTTAAAGCCATTATAGTGGGGTAGTGAAACGAAAAGGCCGTATTGACGTTTTCCTCCATCTTGATATTCATTCCACAAGCCTCCCACAAATCCGGTTTGTTCCCCGGTCCATTTTACCCATGCTAAAACGGTGACTTGCTTAGTGATATTTAGAGCACCAACTTCAGCGTATGGAAGGGTGAGATATTGGTTTCCTGTTAACGCTATGGAATGGCCAGAAAGTGGCCCTTCATTTAACACCTTAATTGCTGCATCAGATTCTTTTAAGGAGAATTTAGCCATACCTATGGCCTTCTTGGCTTTGCCAGTTTTCTCTTTAAATTGCCAGAGAGCAACTAGGTTTTCTGTTGCTTTTATTTTTTGAATTAAGTCTTTATTTGGTTTCGAATAATTGTTTTGCCCATTGACGGACTGGCTTAAATAGAGTGCAACTAGAAAGACTAAAAGAGAAGGTTTGAACATTGATTACTGAAATAATAGGATTGAAAGTTGATTGATTTTTAATTACACCCGCCAATTTGAGCTTTAAAAACTGCTCCACTTCTTGCCTCAAATCCTGGGTTCATTTCTACCTTTTTACCGGCATCATAAGTTACATTTCCACCAGTAAGCTTATTTGTGGCTGAAATTAATCCAGGGTTACTTACATTACTGGTTTGGAAAGTTTGTGTACCGGAAGAAATGTCGTTTGCCGTAGAAACTAGATTTAAGGTACTAGGACATGGACCTGCTGTAATTATTAAAGTCTTGGAATTGTTGCTAAATAAGATACAAGACCCAGTGTTATAGGCAGCAGCTTCTGAGCCACCAACAAATGAGGCGGTGTTTGTACCATTGGCGTATGACAGTCCTTTGACAGCGTAAGTCCCACCAGACAGACTAGTGAAATTGGCTGTTGAGGATACGGCAGCAATATTGCCCGTTGCATTGTTTATTGCCGCATAGGTATAAGAAAAGCCTCCTGGGTAAGTTGCTGTTTGTATAATATCTCCTCCTCCAGAAAAAGTAATGGAGACATTCGTCAAAGTGAAAACATTATACAAAACTAAATAGTAAGTGGTACAGGTATTTAAGGTAATGGAAGATACTTCATTATAGAAATCATTGCCTTTTATACTGGAGCCAATAAAGGCTGTACAATTAATAGCGGAAGAAGATAATACAGTCATTCCCACACTGTTATCTGAATTTAATGAATAAGTACCACTAGAGGTTACCTGAAAGGGAAGGATAACAGAATTATTAGAATAACCAGGGGCTTCGCAAGCAGTTTCTGCAGCATTGCTTCTTACAAAATTTCTTGGGCTTTGACCGGCAAAATTTGTAGTGAACGTTTTACTGGCTAATTCAGAACCAGTGAAGTTTGAGAGCGACAGATTAAAAGCTGCATTACCAGGACTTCCTGAAACGGTATTTGTTGGACAAATAAAGGAGGTCACCGCCGCACAAGTAGAGGTGATAGTCAAATTAGCATTATTGATATCAAACCATTCAAATCCATTGCCACCTAAACTTGAAACTTTAATTCTAGCTTTTACTGTGGCAGGAAAGTTAGCAGGAATAGTGACGGATTGACTTCCGTCGTTTGGTGTAGAAGCCAAAAGTATGAATGGAAAGCTAGTTCCATCTATAGACATTGAAATTTTAACATTGGCCGATAAGGCGTTTGTGCCATTTACATCCCAGTTCACGGTAATGCTGCTGCCAGCCGCCATAGTAGAAGCAGTATTATGACTTGTTATTTGAAATGGTCCTGTAGCGTTTACGGTAACTACCAAGGGTTGAGAATCAACACCTCCGCCATTTGCCTTATTATCTCTAGCTGTAAGCCTGAAGTTCATGGTTCTAGCTACCTGCGGTAAATCTTCGCCTTCATTATCCGCTGGATTATTGGCGTTGTTAAGAATAAAATTAATGTCTGGAAAAGTTCTAGAGGGTGAACTGGAAATTCTACTTCTAAAGAGTGGGGCCGAAGCTGTACTGTTTACTGCAGGGTAACCTCCTGTGCCGTTTATAGAACTTCCCAAAGCCCCCTGGTCACTACCGGAAGCATTATCCATTTGTTCCCAAGTATAGCTTAACACATCGCCAGCATTGGCATCAGTTGCACTTCCGGTTAGAGAAAACGGGGTTCCTTTTGGAATAGTAGCTGCAGAGCCAACACTGACTACAGGCGGAGTGTTTCCTGTAGCCGCGGTGGTAAAACAATTACTAACTCCGCTCATTTTGGTGAAAATCTGGTCAAGGCTTTTTGCGTGGAAGTAAGATTCGTTGTTTGGTGAGGTTAAAACATAATTTGTAGGAGAGGAACAGTTGTTTCCATAAGCCATGAGTGTGCTTCCACTTCCAGGTTCTACTGCGGTGTTACTGTCCCATCCGCCAGTGCAAAATGAGGTATTACCGGGACTACCTCCAACAGCATTATAGGTATGCCATGCATTAAACTGGTGCCCAACTTCGTGGGCAAAAACACCAACAATAAGTCCTAAAGAGGAGCCAGTGCCAAATTCTGTCCAGCCAGAGGATTTGCTAGCATTTACACAGGGAGAACCTCCTCCAGTTCCTCTAGCACCTCCTTGTGCATCGTAATGATTAAAAGTGTGCCCCATGTCATATTCAGAATACAACAAGGAAGCATTTCCATTCATAATGTCAAAGCCATCTTGGCTGTCACCGGCATCACCAAAGTTGGTGTTTACGTTGAAAGGGTCTGTATTAGGGTTTGTGAAGATTAATGACAAATTAGTGGTTTTCGTGATGACGCTAAATTGCATGGATGCTTCTACTTGATAGATTAGGTTGGTAGCGTTCATAATGGCCACTATTCTATCTTTTGCCAATGCTTGACTTCCATAGGCAGCTGTCATTTCTCCTGTGGCGGCTCCTGCAAACCTGTACGTTCTCATTTGAGTACCCACAGGGAAATTAGCAGCACTCAATATCTTCCCATTGTTATCCGTAATCTTACTTTCTGACGGGTTTGATATACCGCATTCTCCAGTTGGGCTTTCATTTATATTGTAAATGCTATACCTGCCTTCTTTAGCATCAATGGGTTCAATGATATAATAGCCGTTTTGGTACCTCATGATAGCAGTAAATCCGCTAGGTGTTAGGCTACAGCGAGCAATGGCACTGCCATCAAAATTCTGGGCGGAAAAAGTTAAAATATCAGAGGGTTGGGTCTCCATAAGAGCGGAGTAATCAAGCTTAAAAGTGGTCATTTCACCAGTTGGTAAAGGAAGTTCTAGGTTTAAAGACAGTGTTTCAATGGATGCGGTGTGCTGAATTGCGGCCCGATGAATAGCGTCAATATTAATGGAAACTTCTTTTCCGAATGCTAATTTTTGGGCGTTAGATGAATAGGAAAATGACAGTGCGATAGAAACGCAAAGGAGAGTAAATATAGTTTTCATGGCAAAATAGGGTTTGAGTCTTAACTTCTAAGTTATGGTTTTTGTATTAGATTTTTTTGAATCGAATTTGAATTTTATGGAATGGTAAATCGGGTTTGGGGCACAATAGCTTAATTCTGTTATTATGCTAAAACCTTATGAGGCACTAGAAAGCTTATGATTGATTTAACCCGGTTTATGTATTGGATAATCGCAATGAGTGTTTTATAAGGCAATAAATCAATCTTGAGGTTCACCTACATCCGTATCTATGGTTTACTATATTTTATCGGCTAAAGTGCCTGAAATATGGTAGCTTAAGCGTCTCCATATGCTGTAATAGAAAAGTTTTTGTTCTTTAATGTCAAAGGATTAAATCCTTGTAACATCGGGAATTTAAAGATATGCTCTGAGCCTCAAAACCTGTACCTCATCTGTAATTTCACGTCTGTTCTGTGTGGAACATCCAGCTCATTATTACCAGAACTAATGGTATCAGTATCTTTCAGTGATGTACGGGCAATCCTGGCCCAAATGTCGATGTTTCTATTCACCGAATATCTTCCTAATAAATAGGCTCTGTAACCCTTGCCAAAGTAAGCTGGAAATGAAACCGTGTAAAGCACGTCATTTTCGTAGGCGTAGATTCTAGAATCGTAAGAGTCCGTTTTGAAAAGGGCTATTCTACTTTTAATTTGAAACCGGCCTATGTTTCCTTCTAAGTCTTGAATAAGTGCTACTCCTTTAGATTTAGGAAGACCGTCGTATTGAAATGCGTTATACTGCATCCTTGTTTGTGATTTTAGTTTCTTATTGAAGTTAAATTCAAACTGTGCCATTAAGTTTTGGCGGGTTGTTTTTACCAAATAATCAGATACGGTTATATTATCGGGGAAGTTCTTCTCCTTTTGTTCTCTATGATATTGTGTATAGAAAATCCATTTCTTGGTAGGTTTTAGGGTAAACCTTAATAGGTAATCGTCTCCGTCAGATGGACCATCCACCAAGTATCTTAACCAAGGGAACTTGAATTTGTCGTAAAATGCAGCAAAGGTATAGCCTTTTTTAGGCGTATATTTTATGCCGGTATAAATACCTTTTTCATTGATAGTTCGGCTTCCCTCCCCAAAAGCGTTGGCATAAAAGCTATGAAAATTACGGTCATAGTTTCTGAAATTTAAGGCCCATTCTATTTGCGGGCTTAAGGAGGCCACAAAACCACCAATCGCCCCAATTCCACCACTCGAAGAACGAGCGGCTTCACCGAAAAAATTAAAATTTTGCCAGGAGTATGAAAAATTTGGACCTACCACCATGTTTTGGTTTCCTTTAAATTCAAAAACGGCATATTCTCTAAATGTTCTTTCTAAAAGCCCACTGTAACTCGTATTCAGCACCGTGAATCCTATATGCCCATTAGCGTGTCGCCATTTTGCATTTAGTCCCATGCTTGTTTCTTTTAGTCCACCCTTTTTATCTATTTCGGATGCCGTTCTGTGTAAGCCAGAGGCAGAAATGGAGCTAAAAACATCTTCTCTATCCTCTATTTCAGTATTTATGCTTGCGTCTCTTTTGGTTAAAGAGCCGAAAGCCGTTAGATCTACCTTACCCATTTGAAATGTGGCTGCAGCCCCTCTTAAAAAGCCTCCTTCCAAAACAGAGTTATGAGATCTTATACCCAAATCACTTCTTCTGGTGGTGTAAATGGGTTCTGCTCCTTTGCCAGCGGCATAACCTCCAGCCATAATGAGTCCCTGACCAAACTGGAGTTGATAATCTCCAATAATGGCACTCTTGAGTCTCCCTTTGTTCTGAAGTAAGAAATGAAAGGTAGTGTAATCTGCAATGTTGGGCTCACCTTGATCTTTTTCCATAATAAACCCCAGGCTAAAATCTTTAGCGTGCTGCAATCGATAACGGGCATAAAGTTTTTGGGGTGAACCTAAGTATTTGTTTTCCTTAAATCCTTTCGCTTTTTCTAAGGTTTGTTCTGTTCTAATAACCAAGTAATGGTCTGTGGCTCTATTAAAGATTCCTTTAACATCATTTGTAGAAATACCATTACTCACGCTCACAAAAGGGAGTAGTGTTTGAATGGTTTCAGAATCAAAACCCGCAATGGTCTGGAGTTCATAAAGGCTGAGTAATCTACCATACTTTTCTATGTGAGCATCGAAATTATTAATCTGGTCCTCAGAAAGGACAAATAAGCTTCTGAGTTCGTCTGGTGTAGTTTTGTTGAGGTCAATGGGGTTGAGATAAAACTGTAATAAGGCTTCGTATAAATCATCATAGTTAACGTCTTCTTGTTGTGTGGCTACTAGCCTTTGAATAAAGTTTTGTAGATCTATTTCCACTCTGGGAGCGTCCAAACGTGTCACTTGAGCTTTACCGATATGCATCATAAAGAAAGCTATAATGGTCAATATGTATTTGATTTTCAGTCTCATTTAAGCTTTTTTGGAAAGTTTAGCTGCAAACTGAAATGATGCGAAAGCCCTAAAGTTGGATGCGTGTTAACGGCATAATCAAATTGCCATTTTTTATAGGCGTATCCCGTTCCGAAGTGATTGGTTCTTACGCCTGAGTTTATTCCTGTTCTAAGGAAGAAGTTTTCAAAAAGCATATATTCTAAACCGGCTTTTAAAAAGGGGTTTTGCTTTATAATATATTCGGTTTCTGCCGAAATGGTAATCTTAACGCTGGGTTGAAATGCCCCTCCTAATCTTAAAGTGGTGGGTATTTTCTGGAAAGAAGATAATGCAGCACCTGTTAAATTAATGGCCTGAAAGCCTAGCCTAAACGCTGAGGAGAGTTTTGCCATTACGCCAAACTCGGTTAATAGGGTATTATGAGCGGAGATATTTTCCATTACCACTCCTAGATAAGAGACTTTCACGCCTAATGAAACGTTGCCTGTGTTTTTGGCTACGGCTATGCCGACTTTGTTTTCATTGTATTGCTGATCGCCAAAACGTTCCGCTCCCAGAGCTAATGTTCCCCATTTTTGAGGACTCACGGCAGATAAAGAAAGGGTTGAAAGACCGACTATATCAAACCGAGAATCATAAGACGAATTAACAACAGTATTTTCTAAAAAGCTTAATCCAGCAGGGTTGTAAAAGAAGGTTTGACTGTGCGATAAGGCCACCATGGCATGCCCCATTCCCCAGCTTTTACCTCCTACATTTGAGAGGCCATTTTGAGCAAAACTGAGGGTAGTTGTGATAAAAAAGTATAAAAGGGTTTTCTGCATGGAAATGAAAAATAACCCTTTTTAGGCAAATTTAGAAAAATAATTCAAATTCGTTTTTAGCCCTTATGTCGAATAAATGACTCAATTTGCCATCATGTTTTGTCTTTTTGTGAAATGAATATTCCTTGAAATGCCTTTAGGATTCATTTTAAAGCGTATTAATAAGCTTCGGTCTAGCACAAAAAAAGACTCCTGAGTTTGGAACCCAAGAGTCTTATTAATTTTTGAAAGAAATTAAAAGTTTCTACTTAATTGAATTTTCGCTCAATGAGGGCATAAAACTCTTCTGCTTCTGCAGAGTTACTATCCCACTGGAATCTAGAAGCTATTTCCTGGTTGACATGGCTCATGGCTTCGGTGAGCGAGCTATAGGTGTCTAAGGCTTCTATAGTTCTGTTATAAGCATCCTGATTTCCGCTAAATAGATTGTTAATAAACAGGAAACGCTGATTTAGAGAAACACCACTTTTAAGACTATTAATCTTGGATCTGCTATGAGAATCTAAAAGGCTGGTGTTTGTTTCTGCCACTCTTTTATCGTTTAATGTTTGGCTACCATTTAGTAACCTATCATTAAAGCTGATGTTTTCAGTTACCGCTGCTTTGAATTTAACCTCTGGCCTATAAGCTTCCACAGGTTTCTCTACGGTTGGCATTTTTACCGTAACAGGCTCTGGTCTTTCCATAACCATGGCAGGCTGAATGACCACATCGGGCTTTTCTTGAGAAGGTTGTAATTTCCTTTCCTGAGAAATAGAGGCCTCGAATGCCTCCTCAAAGAATGACTTATTGGCATTATTACTACTCAGCGTTAATTTAAGTATGCCATCAAAATCTTCCAAAATTTCGGATGCGTCTTCTAATGTATATTTATTGAAAATTTCAGACAAGCTTTCTATACCCTGATTGGCATAGATGGGGCCTCCACTTAGCTTGCTTTCTAGTTCAGTTAATACATCTTTGTTGATAAGAAAATACTTTTTGTTGGCGTTAATCCACTCCGCAGTCAATTTGAACTCGGGTAGATTTCGCATTAAATTTTCAAAATAACCTTTTGGTTCTATTGCGAGTTGAAGCGTATCCTGAACGGACTTTGCCAATAAACTCTCAAATTTATCTCTGCTGACAGAAATAAATTTAGACAAGGTATTCATGAAATCCTTTAATGCTATTTTAACTTCTTCGTTTTCAAAGTCAAAAAATGGACTCTTTAACCGACTACTTTCTTCTTGCCATTTTTCAAACAAGTTTCTGATAACTAATAGGTTAAGTTGCTTTATCTCTGTTATCTTCAGAATGTCTCCACCAGAGATGGTTTTCTGATTTTGGAAATACTCATTGCATATGAGATTAGAGAAAGCTTTTGCGTAAGTTTCGACATCTGCCGAATTCCATTTGTACGTCATTTTCAAATTCGTTTCTTTTGTAGGAGCATGTAAGTGAAGTAAAGTTACAAAAAGTGCTCCACTTTTAGCTAAACGAAAAAAAAGTAAATTTATGTTTATCGAGCCAAAAAGAGATAGTTCAAAAGACCAGAAGATGGGATGGGTGGAACTGATATGTGGCTCCATGTTTAGCGGAAAGACAGAAGAGCTGATCAGAAGGCTAAATCGTGCCAAGATAGCCAAACAGAATGTAGAGATTTTTAAACCGAGTATTGATACCCGATACGACGAGGAAGACATTGTTTCGCATAATAAAAATGCCATCAGATCTACTCCTGTTAACTCTGCGGCAGAGATATTACTTTATACAGGAAACTGCGACGTGGTAGGCATAGATGAAGCTCAGTTTTTGGATAAAGGTGTGGTGGAGGTTGTGAATAAACTGGCAAACTCGGGTAAAAGAGTGATCGTAGCAGGCTTAGATATGGATTCTAAAGGTGAACCCTTTGGGCCAATGCCCGCTCTAATGGCGGTAGCAGAATATGTCACCAAAGTACATGCCATCTGTGTGAAATGTGGAGATATAGCTCATTTCTCTTATAGAAAGGCCGTAGATGAAAAACAAGTACTTTTAGGCGAATTAGACAGTTATGAGGCCAGATGCCGTAGGTGTTTTATTCTGCCTAAAGAAACAGAAACAGATGTGGAAATGGATTCCACATCCGTTGGTTAAATTTTATTAAGCGGCAATCTCAATATATACCCTTACATTACTAAAGGCTGCATTTCCTGTAAGTTCATCTATAAGCAGGTCGTCTGTGAGGTCGTTTACACTTACGCCTGGGTTTTTCTGAGCTACACGTAGCTTTATGTTTCCTTTTTCGTGACCATAGCCATGTGGGATTACGAGTACGCCTGGCATAATGTCTGTGGTGACTTCTGCTTCTATACTGATTTTTCCTACCCTAGATGTAACAATAACTTTATCTCCAGAGCTAATGCCTTCTTTTTCTGCATCGGCAGGGTTAATGAGAACTAAACATCTATTTTTTCCTTTTTGAAGCAATTCAGAATTATGCATCCAACTGTTATTATCTCGCAAATGCCTTTTACCAATAAGTAGATAACC